>DATNQT010000081.1:0-4621 GCA_036703885.1 Candidatus Sericytochromatia bacterium | reverse complement strand
CTACACCCGGAAAAGGTGGCAGGCGTAATCAGTATTTAACTCAACAACAAGAGAAAGCCTTTTTAGAAACCTTAAAAAAAAAGCGGCGAGAGGCGAGATAGCAACTGTAGCAAAAATCAAAGAGGATTATGAGAAGTTGGTTGGTCAGACGGTTCATAAAACAACAATTTGCAGCAGTTCTGCTAGGAGGTTTTGAATAGATGGGGCCTTGCGGAGACTTCGCCAGATAATGTAATCAAAATGCTCCTGAATGCGTTCGGCTAGCTTAATAGATATAGCGGTTTTGCCAATGCCACCCATGCCCAGCAGCGTCACTAGGCGGCAGTGCTGCATCACAATCTACTGCTCTAGCTGATTTAGTTCTTCTGTGCGTCCATAGAAAACAGAGACATCGATCGCTTCTCCCCAATCTTCACACCTATTGGCAGTCGATCCTTCAGCAGTGATCGAGTGAGTAGTAGCGTCACTTTGATAGGCTTGAATATTTATACCGTCATTAGTAGACGTACTGTTTGATACTGCTACGACTACTGCCACCTGTTGTGCCTTTCGCCGCAGGACTGAGTGAACGTTACCCTTGGTGACCTTTTCCCTAAATACTCGACTGAGTAGTTGCCACAACTGGAAACCAACATACTTAACATACTCGGCATCATAAGCAGTCTTCTTGGCAATCTCTAGATAAGAGCGTCCTTCCCAAGTCTGCCGAAACACTAGCTCTTGAATATCGTTGAGATGCTCTGGTTGAAGAACGGAGTCTAAAAAAAGGAGGGCTTCGTCAACTGTCATCTATTCAAAAAAATTAACGACTCCAATCTGCTAGAGCAAATCGGAGTTTCTGTACTATCCCCGCTGGGGCGGGCTTTAAGTGCGCCTGAACCAGCGGGGTAATGGGCTATTCCCCTAATTTTTAGTATAACGACGCAGCCAAAATACTAACTATTTATAACTTTTTCTCACAGACGCAAGAACAATGTCCGCGTTATTACTGAATCAGGTTGATTGAACCAGTCAATCTCAATCCTAAGAGGGATGAATATCAACTTTTATGGTGTAGTGCGTACCTCAATAGTTAGATAGGGCTTTATAGCGTCGTGGGTGAATAGGGTACGGCGACATAGCTATCTTTGTCGCAGCGTTCCAATGTTGATCATGCCGTGCCCCTACACCTATTACCCCATTCGCCAATTACTGAATTGCTGTTCTAGTTAAGTCCACACACATTTGGCTCGTTAGGGGAGTTATATGCTTTTTTAGTCTCTTAGTTCTAAGCGGGTTATTTGCTCTTACCTGAGTTCCTGTTGTTGCACAACAGCAGCCACTAGCGGGTATTAAAGTTTAGCAATCGCAGATGCAAACCCCTTGAGAAAGGGCGATAGCGTTAGCGACGAAGGAGCGTCAGGGGCCGCTCTTAGCCGCATTACAAACCTCAACGTTGCTGGATTAATTTTTTTAAGAATCTTAAGGAAACGTCATGTCCAATAATCTTGGTCTAATCACTGCTGCTTCTCTAAATGAGTCTGCTCAATTCAATTTGGATGAAGCAACGTTAACTGCACAACAGTACCTAAGTACGATCGCATCTAGTGAAGATTTCATTACAAAATTTGCGATCGCTTTTGGTGGCAGTTTTGATGCGGTAAAAGCAGAAGACTTGCGTCAGGAATGGCTATTGGGAAACTTCGACTCACTTCCAGCAATTGAAATTCGTTCGGCAGCAGAGATTAACGGGGCTAACGGCGCGTTTTCTGCCGATACTAACAAGATTTATCTCTCGCAGGAATACATTACCCAGAATAATTCTAATCCCCAAGCAATTGCGAGCGTGCTGCTAGAAGAGCTTGGGCATTTTGTAGATTCAAAAATCAATATGGCTGACTCTCCAGGGGATGAGGGAGCGATCTTTTCAGCATTAGTGCGAGGTGAAACACTTTCTTTGTCAGTATTGCAACAGCTAAAAGCAGAGGATGACACCGCTACTTTTTTGCTAAATGAGCAAACGTTACAGGTTGAACAGTCCCATACTGTTCCTAATATTGATGTATTACTATGGCCAGGAGCAGAGTGGTCTATCAACACCATAACCTACAACTTTATGCCCGCTGTTCCTGAAATTTATAAAGCTACAGCAACAGGAATATTAGGAGCTGCGATACCACTTGGCTGGTCTGTTTTAGCTGTAGAGGTCATTGATAATGCTCTATTTAAACCCTTTGACAGTGTTCAACAAACAGGAGCAGAGAGAGCTTTAGGGTTGTGGGCAGAAGTTGCAGATATCAACTTTGTCCGTCAAGAAGATGCGGCTCTCGAATTATCCGACATTGTGAACCTAGGTCCAATCGAATTTGCTCTTGATAGTCTTGGTTATTGGGATGACTTTACTGATGCCCTAAACAATGAAATTAGTAGTCTTATAGGTTTTCCCATAGTTAATGGAGCAAACATCCGTTTTGGTAGCTTTTATAATTCCGCTCCCAATCAGTCTGCACTCGCTATTCCACCCTTTGCTCCACAAGTTACTGCTGTAGATCAAATCAAGCAGAAAATAGGAGGCTGGATTGATGATTTTATTGATAATATTCCCGATCCAGGAAACCTATTAGACGATATAGTACCTGGAATCGAACTCATTAACTTATCAGATGTCAAACTCTATCCCTTTGGAGATATCTGGTTCAATAACAACAATCCCTATCTTTTTGATCCTGAAAAATATGACTATACAGAAGGCGGCTATGCTTTTGACACTCTCGTACATGAAATAGGTCATGCTTTAGGTCTAAAACATCCCAATAATAAAGATGCTGGTGGTTTTCCTGTTCCTCCTCCTTACTTCCCTGATCAGGAAGCTGATGAAGCTTCCACTCGCTATACAGTGATGTCTTATGAGCAGCCGAAAGATGATGTTACTGGCAATACTATTCTTACTCTACCTCGAACGCCAATGCTTTATGACATTGCTGCGAGTCAGAGTCTTTATGGAGCTAATTTAAACACTCGAACTGAAAATAATATCTATAGTTGGCTTCCCAGCGATCATGTCATGATGACTATTTGGGACGCTGGAGGAAATGACACTATCGATGTCTCTAATCAATATATTGGTGCAGTTATCGATTTAAATCCTGGTCACTTCAGTTCGATTGGTGAATATAAAATTGAAGCTCGCAATGCTAGTCAAGTAGTAAAGGCTAGTAGAAATATAGCGATCGCCTTTGGGGTAACAATTGAAAATGCGACTGGGGGAAGTGGCGACGATATCCTGATTGGCAACCAGGTTAACAATGTCCTTAAAGGTGGCGCTGGAGATGACATCATCAACCCAGGATTGGGAAGCTATGACTTTGTTGACGGCGAAGCAGGCAATGACTTGCTGAAACTCGACTACTCAGTGGAAGATACCGGAGAAGGCGTCACCAGTTATATCTACAACTACAGCAATGGGGCTTCTGGCTCGTTCTCCAGATATCAAGCCAACAACTCCAGCCCCCTTGATTCTGTCAGCTTCAATGGCATTGAGCGTTTTCAGGTGACTGGTAGCAGCAAAAACGACGACCTCAAGGGTGGAATGAACAATGACCTTCTCATCGGTGGCGCTGATCATGACACGCTTTACGGCGACCAAGGCAATGACACGATTGATGGGGGTGAAGGAAACGACGCTGTCAGCGTCTACTGGTACGGTGATACAGGCAAAGCTGACAACTTGGATGGGGGAGCAGGCATTGATACACTCTCAGTGGATTTGTCCAATCAAACGGCTGCCATTACTTTCGATAGTACTAATCCCGTTGCAGAAATCACCTTTGCAGACGCCACGAAGGTAGCCAACTTTGAAATATTCAAGGACATCAAGACGGGCAGTGGCAATGACCGACTTGTGCAGTTGGGGCGGATGGACAACCAGTTGTACGCGGGTAGTGGAGATGACATCATCAACCCAGGATTGGGAACCTATGACTTTGTTGACGGCGAAGCAGGTAATGACTTGCTGAAACTCGACTACTCAGTCGAAGACACCGGACAAGGCGTCACCAGTTATATCAACAACTACAGCAATGGGGCTTCTGGCTCGTTCTCCAGATATCAAGCCAACAACTCCAGCCCCCTTGATTCTGTCAGCTTCAATGGCATTGAGCGTTTTCAGGTGACTGGCAGCAGCAAAAACGACGACCTCAAGGGTGGAATGAACAATGACCTTCTCATCGGTGGCGCTGGTGATGACACGCTCACAGGTGGAGGCGGTGCTGATATCCTCAAGGCTGGCTTAGGAGATAATACTTATGTCCTAAACGCTCAGACCGCAGCAGGCAGTCAGATTCAGGATACAGGCGGCACTGATATCTTGAACTTCACTGGCATCACCCTGTCGTTAGCAGCACCGAGTGCTGGTTTAGCTGGTTTTCAACGAGACGACACTACCCTGATGATAGACCTCAATAAGGATGGAGTTGTTAATGCAACTAATGACCTAGCCATTCTAGATTTCTTTGGCTCAACGGGGACAGGTACAGGCTTTATTGAAACAGTGGGCAACCTCTCTGGCATCAGTATTTTCAACCTCTGGTGGTGGTAAATATGTAGTGAAAAAATTACTACATAGATAGCGACGCATTATAAT
>DATNQT010000080.1:0-9228 GCA_036703885.1 Candidatus Sericytochromatia bacterium | reverse complement strand
CTAGAGGGAAAGGAACATCAAGTGGCGATCGCTCAACCACAACCTTAAGGGTTTACTCACGCCCTAGTGATGAGTACGCCGCCTCCCTTTAGGGAAACTTACCGATTTCGTGGTGTATCAGGAAGAAGGCGATCGCCCTGCTTTAACGTTAACGCTAACTTTACTTTTTCATTACTGAACGTTAACGATTTGCAGTCCTAATGTCCGATATGCTATCAGGGAAAAAGCTCTATTCTCCTCAGCAGCCCTTTTACCATTAATTAATAGTATGTCCACGTTCTTTGATCTGCTTGCCAAGGGTGGCCCAGTAATGATACCAGTGGTAGGGCTGTCCGTCGCAACCATTTCCTGCGGTTTAGAGCGAGCCTGGTTTTGGTATCGGTTATTAAAACAAGAAGATAGAATTGTCCACGATGTGTTGGAAGCGGCTCGTATTGACTTGGACAAAGCCGCAGTAATCGCATCTCACGCTCAAGCACTGCCTATTGGTCGCTTTCTGCTAGCGCCTCTAAAACTAAAGCAGCCGACTCCTGAGACCTTCAGCCTAGCACTAGAAGCCGCAGGAGATAAGGAATTTGTCAAAATGCGTAAGGGTGACGCGCTACTGGAAAGTGTTGTAGGGATAGCGCCACTCCTCGGACTGCTGGGTACTGTATCGGGTTTGATTGTGACGTTTCAAAACTTGAATATAGGTGGCGCGGCGGCTGGTAAAGGGGTTGATCTCTCGAAAGCCGCAGCGGGCATTGGTGAAGCTTTAGTAACAACAGCAGGCGGCATGGTGGTTGCAATTATTGCCTTGAGCATCTTGCGAGTGCTGGTGACATTGCGAAACCAACAGATGGACTATTTTGCTAATGTAGGCAGCGAACTCGAACTGATTTATCGCCAGGTTTGGTACGAACCAAGATTTCATAACAACATTCAACCACCCGCCAATTCTGACACAATAAGACAAAGTGATCGCTGATAACCCGACTCCAAACCCTTAGCTTCTAATCCCAAGACTTATGAGATTCAAGTCTAGACAGCAGCACTCACAAATACCAGAAGTAAATCTGGTACCGATGATGGATGTGGTGATGACGATCCTGACCTTTTTCATCATCGTTTCGATGACTCTAACGGGTCAGCAATCAGCGGTAAATATTGCTTTACCGAGTGCTAATAAGGGTACAAGTCCTCAAGATACATCCAAAGAACCTTTAATTGTAGGGCTAGATGGGCAGCGTCAGCTGATATTAGGGGACAAACCAGTTACTGAAGCTGAACTAGACCAACAGATGCTAAGTTATCTATCAAAGAATCCAGAAGGGGCTGTAGTTTTAAAAGCAGATAAGAACTTGGCTTACGAACAGGTTGTCCAAGTATTAGGGAGAATGCGAGATGTTGGAGGCGATCGCGTTTCTTTGGCGATCGAAGGTAAATAAGAATTCGTTCCTAACTCGATAAACTGTAAGGGCACGATAATATCGTGCCCTTATTCTGCATGGATAGAGCGAAACGGTATAATCCTTATGACTGCCCTAACCTTAAACCTCAATCCGATCATTCAACTCACTGAAGAGCAATTTTATCAACTGTGTCAGGAAAACCCAGAGGTGAGATTAGAACGTACCGCTAAAGGAGAACTAATCGTTATGCCACCTTCTGGCGGCGAAACTAGCAAACGAAACGCCACACTTAATGCCCAACTTTGGTTTTGGAACGAGCAAACCCAACTGGGTGAAGTGTTTGACTCTAATGGCGGCTTTAGCTTACCGAATGGAGGCGATCGCGCTCCTGATGTGGCTTGGGTTAAAAAAGAACGATGGGATGCCCTTACTCCCGAACAAAAAGAGAAATTTGTTCCCCTTTGTCCCGATTTTTTAATTGAATTACTCTCCCCAACCGACAGCCTGAAAAAGACTCAGGAAAAAATGCAAGAATACCTGGATAATGGTCTGCGTTTGGGTTGGTTAATTAATCGTAAAACTAGGCAAGTCGAAATTTACCGTCAAGGGCAAGACGTTGAGGTTTTACAATCTCCGTCAACTCTATCAGGAGAAGATGTTTTGCCTGGATTTGTCTTAAATCTGCAACGAATCTGGGAAAGTTGAACGCTACAAGGAAAGAGGAGATTTAGTGCGATCGCTTATTCTATACCTATCCCCTGAAGCTATAGCAAAGTGCTGAGTGCTGAGTGCTGAGTGCTGAGTGCAAACACAGTCTATAAAAGGCTTTTGGGTGTTCCTACTGTCCTAACCTCAGTGGCTACTGCTATAACAAAATTCTCCCACTAATTTGGTGAATTCTTTGTCGTAACAATTGCCGTTCCCGTACCCTTAGGAGAGGGAAGAAGGACGAGATAGCGCGTAAAAGAGCCAGAGGAAACTGTGTATACTAATCCACTGCCAAAATTACCTTTAAAATCTGCACTAAATCCCTGTCCCTTGAGTTTGCCCTGTAAGTAGGCACCAACTATGTCGGGAGTAGTTGCCGTCATCCCCGGAATAGTTTTTTTAGCTATACCGTGTTCCTTTTGTACCTGAGCAGCAGAGAGACTGTCAATTTGACTCCGCAGTTCAGGTTCCTCATTGGGAAAAATCCCTGATAAAAACAGTTCGTCATTGTCAACTTGAGCCATGATTGTTTGATACCTCGTGTCCAGAGGGTCTTCTTGTGCCGCATTCGCCGCTAGAGTCTGTGGGTCTATCTTTTGGTCAGCAAGAAGAATCACCGTGTTTCCGGTCTGATCCGAGAAAATCACGTTGAGGTACTTAGACACATTGTTTTTAGATACCTGAAATACTTTTAATTTCGAGTCATCACTAGCTAGCTTAGGACTATAGTCTTTGAGATTGGTTTGATACCAGCTAGCGACCTCTGCAAATGAAGCCGATGTGTGAAGGCCACTTTTATCTAAATCCCCCGATAATAAACCTTCCGTACCGGGTTGCACCCCTGGATAGGTAGGAAAACCTGTTAAAAAAGGGTCTTGTGGAGTACTGCTTGGTGTTGGTGTCGGTGTTGCTTGGGGCTGAGGTTGTGTCGGGGGTGATTGTTGCGCTGTCGGCGTCGCTGTTGATTGGGGTTGGGGTACTGGTGTTGCTGTGGACTGGGGCGTTGGTGTAGGTGTCGGTGTCACCTGCGGTTGAGGTTGAGGAATCGACCTCGCTTGAGGGACAGGGGCAATAATCGGCGGTTGGTTAACGGGCTGAGTTTGGGAACGCGGCGGCGGCGCTACAGGAGAAGGTTTTATTTGAGATATTGCAGGAGAAGGTTTGGGAGCCGTTTTAGGCGCAGGCGTAATAGTTGTAGTTGGTAACTGAGTGATTTTTACCTTTTCCGGTTCTTTTTTAGGAGGTTCGGGCTTTTTTTCAGGCTGCATTGGTATGGCTAGCACTAAGCCATGTAATCCTAAAGAAGCCAACAGCATTGGACGTACCCAAAACTGCAAAGGCGCAGGTAGGTTTTTTAGAAAGTAAGCTTGAGTCATAACTATTGTTCTTATAAAATTGCTCCTTCGAGGAACGAAGGCGAAAACTTGAATTATAAAAGTCCAATCCACTTCAGTAATGATTGGGAGCCATCGCTTCATCGATTCAGCTCCCCACTACTTTTTTGGGAATCGAGCTAGGAAAGCTGCTCTACCAGATATCAATAAACTACGAGAACACTCTTAAGTGCCCTGACTCCAAACTTTATCTGGCACTAATTCAATCTCTATCCATCGGAAGATATAGAAACTAAATCTCAATTGATATTACTAAAAATACTAATCTTTTTAAAGTCATTAACACTACAAATTTGAAAAAATATTTATTTCAAGAGTCTATTTCCTTTATTTAACCAACACTTAAACTAATGTTAAGCAATTAATAATAATTTCTTTACTTTAAATGAATGTTTCAATTGTAGGGTAATTAAGTATTGCTCAATTACTGGTCTGTCTTTGCTTGAAGGCGAGGCAATAATATGCTCTTAACAACAGCTTTTCGTCGTGCAGCTACGGTTTCAGTAGCAACAGTTGCTCTTTCATTTGGTTCTGTTTATGCAGCAATTGCACAGACTGTAACCCTAAACGGTGCGGGAGCGACATTCCCCAAACCTCTTTACGATCGCTATTTTGATGCCTTCAAAAAGGAAGCAAATATTCAGGTAAACTACGAAGGAATTGGTAGCGGCGGCGGCATCAAGCAATTTATTGCTGATACCGTTGACTTCGCTGGCAGCGATGCATTCCCAAAAACTGACGATCAAGGGAAGATGGCAAAGGGTGTAATCATGGTTCCCACAGCAGGGGGTGCTGTGTCAGTTGTTTACAATCTTCCTGGAGTAACTAATCTTAAGCTGTCTCGCTCAGTACTGCCAGCTATCTTTGCTGGTGAAATTACCCGTTGGAACGACCCCAAAATTGCTGCCGACAACGCTGGCGTGAACCTGCCTAACAAACCTATTAGATTAGCTGTACGTTCAGATGGCAGTGGCACTACTAATATCTTTGTCACTCACTTAGCTGCTACTAGTTCAAGCTTTAAGAGTAAGATTCCACCGGGTTCTGCTCCAACTTGGTTGGGAAATCCTCTCAGTGGTAAGGGAAATCCTGGTGTAGCTGCACTAGTACAACAAACAGAAGGCGCGATCGGTTATGTAGAAGCGGCTTACGCTACTCAAAATAAACTTCAGCAAGCTCAGGTACAGAACAAGGCAAATCGATTTGTTTCGCCTACCCTTGATGAGGCGAATAAGGCGTTATCTGCTATCAAATTCAACGATGACTTTAGCGTATCTGGAGCAGAAGACCCAGCAGATGGCTATCCGATTGCAGGTGTGACTTGGCTGCTCATCAAAAAGCAGTACGATGCTCAAAAAGCAGATGCAGTGAAAAAGATGGTTTCCTGGATTCTGACTAAAGGTCAAGACATCAACAAAGACCTAGGCTATACCAGGATTCCGACAAATGTGGCTACTAAAGCGGGTCAGGCTGTAACTAGCAACGTTGCGGCACGGTAGGAGAGCCTTGAGTTTTGAGAAAAGCACTAATCGTGCAAAACTCAACCTCACAAGTCTCTAAGTTTGGGTTACGGGGGCATCTCTACTACGGAGATGTCCTCTAATCATGTTCTATGTAGCTATATGACTAACTTTTTTAAGCAATCCGATAACTTGAAAGAGCTATCTACAGAAACTGACTTTAATACAGACCTCACCAGCACCGAGGGAGAGGGTATTTGGTTGGAGTATGGATTTACGGCTTTGGTTTGGGTCATCGCTTTGGCAACGGCTGGGGTACTGTTTTGGATGAGTTGGGTAATCTATAAGGATGCTCAACCAGCAGTGCAGGAATTTGGTCTGAATTTCTTGTGGAGCCAAACCTGGAATGTCGGGCAAGAGAAGTTTGGCGCACTGCCTTTCATCTATGGAACGTTGGTGAGTTCTGCGATCGCACTTATCCTAGCCGTTCCTACAGGTTTAGCCGTAGCGATTATAACTAGCGAAGATTTTCTACCCGCTTGGGTGCGATCGCCTTTAGGATTCTTAGTCGAACTCATTGCCGCCATTCCCAGCGTAATTGTGGGGTTGTGGGGAATTTTTGTTTTAATTCCCTTCCTGCTCCCCTTCCAGCAGTGGTTATTCGACACTTTTAAATGGATACCCCTATTTAATAGCGAACCCTTCGGTCCAGGGATGCTTACCGCTGGGATTGTTTTATCCATTATGATTTTGCCTACAGTCGCCGCCATTAGTCGGGAAGTGTTATTGGTAATTCCCAAAGAATTACGCAGTGCTTCCATGTCCTTAGGAGCAACACGTTGGGAAACCATCTGGAATGTCCTACTTCCATCAGCAAGTTCGGGAATTTTAGGCGCAGTCATCCTCGCTTTAGGACGTGCGTTGGGAGAAACAATGGCTGTAACGATGGTAATTGGTAACTCGATCCAAATCAGCCCTTCAATCCTCGCTCCTGGTTATACGATTCCATCCCTCTTAGCCAATCAATTCGCTGAAGCGATCGATAAATTGCACATTGGCGCTTTAATGTACCTAGCACTGGTGCTATTTGCCTTAACGCTGGTCGTTAACATGATTGCGGTGCTGATGGTTCAGCTAATTGCCGGAAATGGAATGAAAAATGTGCTTCGCCCTTTGTCCTTAGCTAAGGGTGAATAGTCATTGGTCATTGGTCAAATAACAAATCATAAATGACAACCGAGCCAAACTTTTTAGACAAATCTTCAGATACAGAAATCTACGAACCCTTGCCGTTAGGTCGAACGTTATTCAGTCGAGGCATGACAGTTCTTGCTTTCGCCCTTACGGTAGCAGCACTGTTACCACTATTTGCGATTTTATTTGAGATACTGCGTCAAGGGTTCCCTCCACTGATGAAGTTGCAGGAGGTGCGCCTCTTGGGATTGCCAATTCCCATCCCGGAAGTACTCGTTTCTCTGCCAGCACCAGAGGGCGTGCAAGATAGAGCCAATGGCTTTGCTAATGCCATTGTTGGGACGCTGATTATGGTAGGAGTTGCCTGCCTGATTAGCGTTCCGTTTGGGGTAATGACGGGGATATTTTTATCAGAGTTTGGGAAAGAGAATGCCTTGAAGAGTGGAATTCGCTTTATCACCGTCATCCTCAGCAGTGTTCCCTCCATCGTCGTCGGTGTCTTTGCTTATGGCGTAATCGTCCTCACCAAACTCACTATCCCCATTCCCCTACTGAATATCACTATTCAGACGGGTGGATTTTCAGCATTGGCAGGGGGTTTTGCCCTCAGCGTCATCATGCTGCCTATTGTGGCTTTAAGTACCGAAGAAGCCTTAAAGCTAGTTCCCACTTCGCACCGACTTGCCTCTGCTGCCTTAGGAGGCGGACGCTTCCCCACCATCTGCCGAATTGTCCTCGCCTCTGCCCTCCCTGGAATCACCACAGGCGTCTTACTTGCCGTTGCCCGTGCGGCTGGGGAAACTGCCCCGCTTATATTTACTGCCCTATCAAGTCAATTTTGGCCTCAGGGAGTGTTTAGCCCAACGCCTTCTCTATCTGTATTGATATACGGTTACGCTAGCTCACCCTTCAAAACCCAAAACCAACTCGCTTGGACGGCTTCGCTTGTCCTCATCGGGCTAGTTTTGCTCAGTAGTATTTTGTCTCGCCTAGTTACCCGCAATCCCCTAAAAAATCGATCTCATCATGCAACCTAGTAGCCAAGATTCAAGGGTGAATCCCGACTTAAGTGTAAGCGATCGCATCGCACCTGCCGCCATAGAAGAGGCATTGACTCCAGCCATGCGTGTCAAAGACTTAAACTTCTACTACGGCAGCCAAAAAGCCCTAGAAGGCATATCGCTGGATATCTTCAACAAACAAATCACTGCGATTATTGGTCCTTCTGGTTGCGGCAAATCCACCTTTATCAAAGCACTCAACCGAATTGGGGAATTGGAGGGAAAGGTACGGATTCAAGGCACCGTGGAATTTTTCGGTCAAGATATCTATAGCCGCCGCGTCAACCCCAATCGACTACGCCGCCACATCGGCATGGTATTCCAAAAACCCAATCCTTTCGCCAGAAGTATTTACGATAACGTTGCCTACGGCGTCAGGTTAACAGGTCGTTACTCTAAAGCAGAATTAGATGAAATTGTAGAATCAGCGCTCAAGAGTGCCGCTCTTTGGGATGAGGTGAAAGCCAAGCTCAATCAATCAGCCTATGGACTTTCAGGCGGTCAACAGCAGCGACTTTGTATCGCCCGTGCCCTAGCAGTGAAACCCAAGGTTTTGCTGATGGATGAGCCTTGTTCTGCCCTCGATCCGATCGCTACGATGAAGATCGAAGAACTGCTCCAGACGCTTCGCCAAGAACTGACTATTGTCATTGTTACTCACAATATGCAGCAGGCTTCGCGGGTCTCGGACTATACAGCGTTCTTTAGTACCGATGAGAGTCGCATCGGTCAGCTTGTGGAATTTGGTCCGACTCCCAGGCTTTTTACAGGTGCTAGCCAACCCCGTACCCGTGACTATGTGGAAGGGCGTTTTGGTTAATTGTGACTTGCGTAGGGGCGACCCGCTTTCGGTAGTACGGAACCAGAGACCAGCTATCTTATGCAACCAACGAATCGGTATGATAGTAAGGTGTAAAGAAATGTAAATAGAATGCAGAACAAAGTCGTTGTTGTTGTAGGAGCCACGGGCGGCATTGGTTCCGCTTTAACACACAAGTTGGCAGCAGAGGGTACGAGTCTGGTGTTGGCAGCAAGAGATAGCAGTCGTTTGGCAGCGCTCGAATCTCAGCTACCGCACACTCAGGTGTTAAGTGTGCCGACAGACATCACCGACCCTTCTGAGGTCGAAACCCTGATGTCCAAAGCTGTTGCCCAGTTTGGTCAAATTGACGTTTTGGTGAATGCAGCGGGTGCTGGGGTGATGAAGCAGTACAACAAAGTTGAACCCGCTGATTTGGATGCGATGCTCGATTTGAATTTAAAGGGTAGCTTCTATACCTGTCAGGCAGCGGCTGAGGTGATGAAGGAGAAAAAATCCGGTCACATCTGCAATGTTGTGGGAATTTTGGGTAAGCACTCGATGGCGATGGCATCGGCTTACTGTGCTTCTAAGTTCGGGGTTGTCGGATTTAGTAAGTGTATGGCGGATGAATTGAAGCGCTTTGGCATCAAGTTCACGTTGTTCTACTTTGGTGGTGTCGATTCTCCCTTCTGGGATAATGTCAGTTTGAAGGTAGACCGTTCCAAAATGCTGACACCCCAAACAGCCGCTGATGCTATCCTATTTGCTCTGAAGGCTGACCCGCAAGCTGTGCCTATGGAAATCAATATTCAGCCGGAAAGTCACTTATTTTTCTGATAGGTACGATAATGCAGTGGGAACAAAGTTCCTTCATTCTTGGGAATGACCTGAAAATATTGAAAAAGCGTCAAAATTGACAGGCAAGCTCCCAGAAGCGATAGCCTATGAAAATTGATTACATCCACTTCTATGTAGAAGATGCCAAAGCTTCCCGTGACTGGTTTGTGAACCACATGGGCTTTCAATCCTTGGCTTCTGGTACAAACCGCCATACGCTGACAACAGCAGTTAAAAGCGGTGCAGTAAAAATTGTTTTGTCTTCCCCTCTCACTTCAACAAGTCCTGTTGCACAGTTTCTGAGTCTGCATCCTCCCGGCGTTGCTGATATCGCCTTTGTGGTTTCAGATTTAGAAGGCGTTATTGAGAGGGCTATTACTA
>DATNQT010000079.1:0-10668 GCA_036703885.1 Candidatus Sericytochromatia bacterium | reverse complement strand
CGCCAGAATTTCTCAATCCCAGCGCGAATCCCTTACTGTTCCCAACCCAATCCGAGGAAGTCCAAGTTAGAGGAACCCAGCCCATTACCCTGCAACAGGCACTAGAACTGGGACGGCGTAACAACCGGGATCTACAGGCAGCGCAACTGACCTTAGAGCGTACTCAGACTGCTTTACAAGAAGCTTTAGCTGCTGAATTTCCGACAGCAGGCTTTGTAGCAGACTTTACCCGTTCTGAGTCGGCACAAACCAAGCTGTCAAATGAGCGACAAGCCCAGAGACAACTGCCACCGCCATTTAATCAAGTCATCACTCCTAGTGATCCGGTTTCAACAACGTTCAATGGAGCGCTGCAACTAAGTTACGATTTATACACGGCTGGGCGGCGACCAGCTGCTATCCGTGCCGCATCAGAACAGATACGCTTTCAGGAGCTAGAGGTAGAGCGCATCTCAGAACAACTGCGACTGAATATTACTAATGCCTACTACGCTTTGCAAGATGCAGATGCACAAGTTGAGATTTCTCTAGCGGCAGTCACTGATGCTACCCAGAGTTTGCGCGATGCGCTGTTGCAGGAACAAGCTGGGTTAGGAACGCGATTTGATGTCTTGCAGGCGCAGGTACAGCTAGCTAATGCCAACCAAGACTTGACCAGAGCGCAGAGTCAGCAGCGCATCTCTCGGCGGCAAATCGTGCGCTTACTAAGTTTGGGTCAGGCGGTGGAAGTCTCGGCAGCCGACCCAATTGCAGAAGCTGGAAATTGGGATCTGTCACTGGAACAAAGCATTGTGCTGGCTTTCAAAAACCGAGCTGAGTTGGAACAGTTTCTGGTTCAACGAAACATCAGCGAACAGCAACGAACCATTGCTCTTGCGGCTATCAGACCCCAAGCGAGTTTGACAGCTGGCTACAATATATTTGGTGTGTTGAATGATGACTTAGGTCCTCAACAAGGGTTGACGCTGGGGGCGAGGCTCCAGTGGAACTTTTTTGATGGGGGAGCTGCTAGAGCCAGAGCGCAGCAGCAAACTCTTAATATTGCGATCGCTGAAACTAATTTTGCCAATCAGCGTAACCAGGTTCGCTTAGATGTAGAACAAGCCTTTTTCGACTTGAATGCCAACAAACAGAATATTCAAACCGCAGCCTTTGCCCTCGAACGAGCACGAGAAAGTCTACGGTTAGCACGATTACGATTTCAGGCAGGAGTTGGAACCCAACTTGAAGTAATTAATCAGCAAACTGAGCTAACCCGTGCCAGAGGCAACCTACTCAGGGCAATTTTGGACTACAATCGAGCGTTGGCAGCTCTGCAACGGGCGATTAGTAATTTGCCAAACAACAATCTTTCCGATCTCCCTTAGGAGAAGTGCTGCCTCTAGTCTTGAGCCTAGCCTTAGGGCAAGAAAGTAAGCAGTTTTCACAATTTTAATATTTCTTAATAAAATAAGGGTGAGGTGAGAGTTACTGGAGAGATGGGTAATATCAAATTTGTCACTGAAAATCAGGAAGTAGTTGCCGCCAATGGAGCTAACTTAAGAGAGAAAGCACTGCAAAACAGCATTGACCTCTACACGTTCAGGGGAAAGATGATGAATTGTGGCGGCTACGGTCAATGTGGGACTTGTATTGTTGAGATTGTGGAGGGCATGGAAAATCTCTCGCCTCAAACGGAGGTAGAGAAACGGAAACTCAAGAAGAAGCCGGAGGGTTATCGACTAGCCTGTCAAGTACTGGTCAATGGTCCAGTAAGTGTAAAAACAAAACCTAAGTAGGTCGGCACCTAAGTAGGTCGGCACAATTAAACTTAACCCGCGCAAGGTCGTCATTGGTCATTGGGAAGGCTTTCAGGTAGGTTTATGTTTCGTAACATAGTTCGGTTTATTCCCACATACCTACTTAAAACCAAATAGACAGTTACGATGAGAGCGTTGATGATATCCTAGAGGCACTGGGTTAAATACTGATTTAGAGGCATCGCTTCAATGCAAACTAACGAGTTAGGGTTTATTGCCAGCATCTTATTTGTGCTGGTTCCCACGGTTTTTCTGTTGATTTTGTACATCCAAACAGCTAGCCGTCAAGGCAACAAAAATAGTTAGAATCTATCGTCAAGAAAATTTCCAGTCCTTGCTTTAAGCAAGGCTGGTTTTTTTTGCTCAGAAGAAAGTTCGCTATAGGTCGCACAAAAACTACTTGTCTGTGTCTAGTTTTCTTGCTCGTTGTCCTAACTTCTAGAGAGGTGCAAGTGCCCTTTTTAGTAATGCCTAATGACTAAGGACAACAAAATCGAGACACTTTCCGAAGTCAAGTTATTTTTCTACGACCTCCTAACTTCAATCAATTGTGCGTGCCAACAATACAGGGCAGTTGGCATAAACCCGGACGTAGTCTGATAGCGAACCCCCTAGTAATCGATCCAAATCGGGTAGAGTTTTAGCAATGGAGGGACGACGGTCGGGAGAGCCAATAATTAACAAATCGATATTCATTTCCTCTGCCAATCGACAAATTTCGGCTCCAGCCTTACCTGTGCTATTGATACAACGATAAGCAACACCCTGCTTTTTCGCCTGCGCCGCTGCTGCTGCTAGAATTGGGTCTGTCTCAGCATCCGTTGCCGCTTCCTTAGATTTGGGTTGGTCGGGGTTGACATGAACTAGAAATAGCTGACTCCCATCAATATTTTTGAGAAGTGACAGCGCCATATTTAAGCTTTGTTGAGCCGCCTCAGATTTATCCAGGGCAACCATAACACGCCTAATTTTTTTGACGTAGATATCATCTTTTATCAACAACATCGGGCGAGAGGACAATTGGAAAACATATTGGCTAACTGAATTTTCCAAAATGGCTGCCAAGCGTTTCAGACCTCTTGAACCCATAATAATTAAGTCTGAGTCCTCTTCGTCAGCGACTTGGAGGACTACGTCTTTAGGGTCTCCTTGTTTGAGTCTGGCTGTAATTTGGCTGGCATCTACTTTTAAAGACTTAACAGCTGCCGCCAAAATCTTGCCTCCCTCTTCCAACTTAGCGGACATAGCTTCAGCGGTGACTTGAGGAGGCACAATGTGCAGGACGGTGACAGATGCCTTTTGGATGAAAGGAACTTCCATCAGCATATTGAGCATCTCTTCACACAGTCCCCGACCGGCGACGGTTAGCAAAATTTTCTCAATCATTTTTCAAGTAGTTGTTTGTTGTTAATTTAGAACCTGTGCAGTTAGTAGCAGGGGAGCCAAGGATGATTCTCGTGGAGCCTCTGGCGGTTCCAGTCCCCTACATAAATGCTCAAGTTCTCTAGCGTGTTAGTGGTGTTCAGCCTTCCAAGAATAAGGATACTTTTGATATTGGAGTAAAAGTTTGACAATTTATTACCGAAGCTACGTAACTAAAGCCAGGTGCCGTGCCTTCATCATCCACACTCCACAACGTCGCCAAGGTACTGCGTGCCCCGGATCGCACCGCTACACCAGAATTCCCAAAGCGGCTCGGTTGTCACCTATAGCGGTTTGGCAGGCACTTAGAACCAGTAATTCGATCGCACTAGCTCGATGTAGACCTGTTGTCCCTAGTAAGTTATCTAAACTGTGTCTTGTGCTTCCGACGACGGCGATTTTTAGACTTCGCTAATTCGGAACTCCCTAACGCTCCAGCGGCTTCATCCGTTAAAACTCTCTGCTTCCCCGGTTCCTCTCTGGGACAATTGAGGTTCATCGGCTGCAACCGGAGGAAGTGTATCCCTCTGTGGTTCCACAACACGATAGACATCTACCATTTGCTGTTTTCCTTTAAGGGCGATTAGTCCCCAAGATTCAACCTCAAACTGCCCCTGAAGGTGAAGTAGGGTTTCGTAGCCGATGAGGATGCGACAATTGCTAGGTTGGCGATGTTTTTCACAACTTTCCAGACGGGCAGCTATATTCACACTGTCGCCAATGACGCCGTACTCTAATCGGTCTTTACCCCCCAAACTGCCAGCAACAACGGGTCCGGTGAAAATCCCAACACGCATCTGAATGATCGGTAAACCAAGACGCTGCCAGTTTTGGTTCATTTCTTCTAAGCGATCGCTTATTGCCAAAGCGCAAGCCACGGCGGCTATGGCGTCCTCTGCCACCTCTCTGGTATCCAGGCGACAAGTTGGTACGCCAAAAACAGCCATGACGCCATCACCCGTAAATTTATTAACGATTCCCTGACGTTTGATGACTTCGTGAGTAATGACACCAAGGTATTTATTTAACCACTCCAGCAAGGCTTCAGGGGTCATTGTTTCGGACGTGGTACTGAAGTCTTTGATATCCGCAAAAAGCATAGTTGCCGTGAGGCGAATTCCAGGTAGCTTGCCAGACTTGAGCAGGCGATCGCGTCCTTGCCAAAGTGCTTGAGCAATCTGAGGTGAGGTGTTCTGTCCCAACAGCTTCATCACGATCTGTTGCTTTTGGTGTGCATTATTGGCTCGATAGGTAACAACGCCGCTCACGGCTAGGACAAATCCCAACACTGGAGATGCTAAAGGCACCCAACCACCGTTAGTGAACAAATAGAAGCAGATACTGGCACAAGCACCCAGACCGACAACAACACCAACACCCAAAGCGATGGGATGATAAGTTACCCGACCCAGGATGCCACCCAGCAAAATCCAGCCAACGATCCATAGCATCTCCGCCTCTTCTGACCAGAACCAGAACAGGGGTCGTTTACCTGTAGCAGCGTCCAGGATTTGGCTCACCATCTGGCTATGAACCCAAACCCCAGGCATCTTATAGTTTTCCCTAAGGGCAGGACTGTAAGGCGTGGTGAACATATCCTTCAGACTTGGTGCTGTCGAGCCGATGATCACAATTTTGCCTTTCACCCAACTCGGATCGAGTCGTCCAGACAAGGCTTCAGTCAAAGTGACCTGTCGCGCTATGTTCTTAGAGCCACGATAGTTGAGCAAGATTTGGTAGCCATCCGCTTCTACCTTTTGATACCCCCCAGAATTTGGCTTTAATTTCTCAAATACGGCTGGTCCCAATTGAAGAGCAGCCGGATTAGTCTTGCTGCCTTGAGGGCTAATTCCTTGCTGTTTTAGATAGGCAAGGGCAAGGCGCAGGGAAAATGAATAAAGGGCACCCTTTTCACCCTTAGCCATCAAAATATTGCGGCGGATTACATCATCTGGGTCTATGGGTACGTCATTGAAACCGATTTGCTTGGCAGGGACTTCTGGGGGGGCTGGTGTTCCGGCACGGGTATCGATGTTTTGGATTGAGATAACATTAGGTTGCTTGAGTTGAGCAACTAGTTCCTGGCGTCCTGGTTCTATGGGAATGTTGCGATATATGTCTAGACCGATGACTTCTGGTTGCAAGTCTTGCAATTTCTTTAATAGCTGGGCGAAAACGCGATCGGGGATGGGCCATTGTTTCTGATTTTGAAGGTCTTGCTCAGTAATTGCGATCGCCAGAATTCGAGGGTCGGGTGTAGTTTTTGGAGTTCGCCAACGTACCATGTGGTCAAAGGCGACAAGTTCCAGAGATTCTAGTCCACCGAAATAGCGCACTCCCAACAAGATACCTGCGATGGAAAGGGTCGCCAAGGAGGCTAGTGTACCCCGCTTGATCAAGGAAGCTAGCGCTTCTCCTTGCCTACTCACCACAACTCGCCTCCTTGTGAATACAGATCTGGAGATACGAGCCTTGCGAGCTAGCTTGAGGAGCAACCTTGCTGTACTCATTGACATCCGGATAACTCTGGGGTATTTTTTTACTTCAAAACTTGGGTGAACTGCTCAAGATGATTAGGATCGAAAAAGGGCAGTCGCTCTTTAGAAAAGGCTTGCTAGATTTACAAAGAAACACTACAAGTTTGTCAATCTATCGTTTCTAGCCTCTTACCAGATTATTACATCTTCCTAGCCGGGGGCGATACCCCTCAAACGCTGAAAGCTTTTAGAAGAATGTCATATTCCTACTTTTATCGAAGGATTCTCAAGATAAATCTGACTTTTTAGCGATCGCACCCTTTTAGAACGAGAGTGTAATATAAAAAAGGCGACAATTCTTAAAAAATATTCATGATTGTTTCCTCCTCCGGATTGGACAAAATTAAAGAATCTTTAAAAGAAAAAGTATTCTTTGGCAACGAACCAACTGCTGAGTTGATTGGCATCTTAACCGTCTATTTTGTCCAAGGAATTCTGGGGTTAGCCCGTTTGGCAGTTAGCTTCTTCCTAAAAGATGAACTGGGTCTAAGTCCAGCTCAGGTAGCAGCAATGATGGGCATAGCTGCCTTACCTTGGGTGATTAAACCCCTATTTGGCTTTCTATCAGACGGACTGCCTCTATTTGGTTACAAACGACGCCCCTATCTAGTTTTATCGGGGCTGATGGGCACAACCGCTTGGTTGGGTCTGGCGACAGTAGTTCATACCGCTTGGGCGGCGACTGGTGCTATCCTTCTGAGTTCTCTCTCCGTTGCAGTTAGCGACGTGATTGTAGACTCGTTGGTTGTGGAACGGGCGCGCAAAGAATCCCTCAGTGACTCTGGTTCCCTACAATCTCTGACTTGGGGTACATCAGCAGTAGGGGGTTTAATCACGGCTTATCTGAGCGGTTGGCTCCTAGAACACTGTAGTACCCAAACCGTCTTCGCCATTACTGCGACATTTCCCCTGCTAGTTTCTGCGGTGGCTTGGTTAATTGTCGAAGAACCCGTAAGTGTGCGCTTCGACACCTTCACGGTTTTGAGCCAAATTAAACAGCTCAAGGGTGCGATTACTCAGAAAGTAATTTGGTTACCTACGGCTTTCATCTTCCTGTGGCAAGCGACACCATCAGCGGATTCCGCATTTTTCTATTTCACGACCAATGAACTGGGTTTTGCACCCGAATTTTTAGGGCGAGTGCGCTTGGTAACTAGCATTGCGTCCCTAATTGGCATCTGGCTGTTCCAGCGCTTCTTGAAGAACATTCCCTTCCGCCACCTCATGGGTTGGACTACGGTGCTTTCTTCCGTCCTAGGAATGACTGCTCTGATCCTCGTTACCCATACCAATCGCACTCTAGGTATTGATGATCGCTGGTTTAGTTTGGGAGACAGCCTCATCCTTACGGTGATGGGACAAATCGCCTTCATGCCGATTTTGGTACTTTCAGCGCGACTGTGCCCAGAAGGTGTAGAAGCCACCTTGTTTGCCCTTTTGATGTCAGTTTGGAACTTAGCCGGGTTGTTATCCCACGAACTGGGAGCTTTACTAACACACTGGTTGGGTGTTACCGAGACTAACTTTGACAAGCTTTGGCTGTTGGTTGTAATTACGAACGCCTCAAGGTTATTGCCACTACCGTTTCTGGGATGGTTACCTGCGGCTGACCCGCAAATCGAACTGGAAGCTGTGAAAATTCCCCAGTCATTGTCTCCGGGAGAAGTTTTTGAACATCATCTTCCTGGTTCTCAATCGGAACAAGGTTTCCTACCGGATTTGATTCCGGATTTTATGCGCACCCCAGTTGGGTCAGCCCCAGTTGAAGAACCCGTTGAATAAATAGCAGGCTGGGAAGGGGAAGGAGGCGCGGGGAATAAGGAGATGTAGCAGGCAGGAAAATCGAACAAACCCTGACTGGTCACTCCGTCTCACTATCTAGGCGTCTTCTTCTCAAGGTTCTAATTCCTAAAATTTTTTAATCTCGACTTTTAAATAAAACTATGCAGAACTTGCCACTAAAAGAACGCTTTACGGTGCCAGTTTCCGAGGTACCTTTTCAGCGCAACGATTGGAAAAGGGGTTATGAATCTCAACCCAACGAATATGACTATTGGATTGATGACATTGAAGGGAAGATTCCCGAAGAGCTGTATGGGACATTGTTTCGCAATGGACCGGGTTTACTAGAAGTCAACGGTCACTCTATTCATCACCCATTTGATGGAGATGGGATGATTAGTGCGATCGCATTTGACAAAGGTCGCGCCTACTTCCGCAATCGCTTCGTTCGTACAGAAGGCTTCATCAGAGAACAGCAAGCGGGAAAAATTCTCTATCGTGGTGTTTTCGGTACTCAAAAGCCCGGAGGTTGGTTAGCCAATGCCTTTGACGTACAACTTAAAAATATTGCCAACACCAACATCATTTACTGGGGTGGCAAACTCTTAGCACTCTGGGAAGCCGCAGAACCCCATCGCTTAGACCCGAAAACCTTGGCAACGTTAGGGAAAGACTGCTTGGATGGTATTTTGGAAGAGGGTAACGCCTTCGCGGCTCATCCTCGAATCGACCCTAGCTGCGAACAAAATGGTGATGCCCCCGTTTTAGTTAACTTCGCCATCAAACCCGGTCTTTCCACAACGATCGCTATTTATGAATTAGACCAATCGGGCAAACTGCTGCGGCGTCAATTGAGGAGCGTTCCTGGCTTCGCTTTTATCCACGACTTTGCGATTACGCCAAATTACTGCATTTTCTTCCAAAATCCCGTCAGCTTCAACCCGATTCCCTTCGTGTTGGGCTATCGGGGTGCGGGGGAATGTGTGAAGTTCCAACCGGATAAGCCAACCCGTATTGTGGTGATTCCCCGTAATTCCCAAGAACCTATCCAAATTTTGGAAACGCAATCCGGTTTTGTCTTCCACCATGCCAATGCCTTTGAGCAAGATGGTGAAATTTGCATTGACTCAATTTGCTACGAGTCTTTTCCTGAAGTCGAACCCAATAGTGATTTTCGCCAAGTTGACTTTGATGCGATCGCACCCGGACACCTCTGGCGGTTCACCCTCAACTTGAGTGAACAAACCGTGCAGCGTCGCCTGTTGGAAGAGCGTTGCTGTGAATTTCCCTACGTTCATCCCGATCACGTCGGACGCCCCTATCGTTACCTGTTTATGGGTGCTGCTCATCGAGAGAGGGGGAATGCACCACTGCAAGCCATTCTTAAACTGGATGTAACCACAGGGGAAGAGCAACTCTGGAGTGCTGCGCCTGAGGGTTTTATCAGTGAACCTATCTTCGTCCCTCGACCGGATGCCACTCAAGAAGATGATGGCTGGGTGCTGACATTGGTCTACGACGCCAGCTACCATCGCTCTGATGTAGTGATTTTAGACGGTCGTGACCTGAATCAAGGGCCAGTAGCGCGGCTACATCTGAAACATCATATCCCTTACGGGTTGCATGGAAACTGGACACCGAACGTGTTTTAGGATTTGATTAAAGAGGGGCTGGGGCAGGAGATAGCGACAACCGAAGCTTATACGAGGATGCTAGAGAAGAATTCTCAACTTAAGTTGTTGGTAATAAAGTAAACGACAGGGGACTACTAACTCCCAGCCTGTAGCTCCTTGCTAAAGCTTGCTCCAGTAGTTCTTAACTCCTAACCCTTCTATAGCAGGACTAAGGCACTTGACTGAACGATATTCATGGCGCTCTAGGATAGTGATGGCGCGTGGGACGCGCAAGTTTTTATATTATCTGAGTGCTGCTGTACTGTTGGCGGTTGCTGTAGTTGTTGCCAATGCAGTAAGGGAGCAAGTTACGCAAGCGATCGCTAGTCCCCGTCTGGCTGTAGATGTTAGCGCCGATCGCCACCTGATCAGTCCCGACATCTACGGCATGAACCACTACAGCGTAGATTCAGCTCTTGCCAAGGAGTTACGCATCCCGGTAAGTCGTTGGGGTGGTAACGCGACTACCCGCTATAACTGGCTCGTTGATGCCTCTAATTCTGGTGACGACTGGTTTTTCACGGGGGGTAATGGCAATGTCAAGTCGATTCCCGGTGCCGAAGCTGATAAGTTTGTCAGTACCAACCGCGCCAACGGGAGCCAGAGCATTTTGACTATCCCGATGATTGGCTATGTGAACAAGACCAGCGTGTGGAACTGTAGCTTTAGAGTTTCAAAGTATGGTCCTCAACAAAAAACAAACCCCTACATCAAGCCAGAAGGCGATCTCTGCGGTAACGGCAGGCGTCCCGACGGAACGGTGATTCCGAACAATAATCCCCTCGATCACAGCATTGTTAGCGACCCAGCCTTTATGAAAGGTTGGATTCAACACTTAATCAGCGTACATGGTACGGCGGCTAAAGGTGGCGTGCAGATTTATCAGATGGACAACGAGCCTAGTGGCTGGGGGAACACCCATCGCGATGTCCACCCACAGCCAACCAGCTACGACGAGTTGCGCGATCGCACTTATCAGTACGCCTCAATGGTCAAAGCCACTGATCCGAGTGCTAAAACCCTTGGTCCCTCGGATTTCGGCTGGCCAGTTTATATGGGTTCAACAGTGCAAGGCGATCGTGAGGCACACGGTAATGTCGGGTTTGCCGAATGGTATCTACAGCAGATGCGGCTGTATGAGCAGAAGCACGGTGTACGTATCCTCGATTACTTCGATGAACACTACTATCCCTCAGCCGACGCAGGTTGTTTAGCTCTGTGCCCTGCGGGCGATGCTAACATCCAGGCTTTGCGTCTACGCTCTACTCGCTCTCTTTGGGACTCTACCTATAAAGATGAGAGTTGGATTGGTAAGTATAATCCTCCTATCCGACTCATCCCCCTCTTCCGTGATTGGGTGAATAAGAATTACCCAGGTACTAAAGTCGCTATTACCGAATACAACTGGGGTGGGATGGAGTCGATCAATGGTGCGCTAGCTCAAGCAGATGTACT
>DATNQT010000078.1:0-4264 GCA_036703885.1 Candidatus Sericytochromatia bacterium | reverse complement strand
GGGATTTGGTTTACCTAAACTGGAGTCATACCTACAAGTTTTGGCAGAAGCTAGTGTTGGATAGCTCAACAAACAAAGTAGCAAACTCGAAACACCTAAAACACTCGATGCAATAATTTTCATTTTCTTCTCCTATCGCTGTTGGGCTGCCGTAGATGCGTTCCGATTTAACCCCATCCGCTCACCGTAACGCAGCAATCCTTCAATCGTTGCCAAGCGGTTTTCCCATACCTGAACTTGATAAGGTTGCTTAACTGCTTGGCTTCGCATCCATCTCGGAAATTGAGAGCGGAACGAGATCAGTAAGGCTTTTGCCGAGGATAAATTCTGGGTTGAAGGTTCCGCCGCTAGTTGATTTAATGACATCAAAAGAGCATCAGCTTGTTTTCCCCACTCCGAAAGGGCTGGCTGCTGAATCGAGATTTGATTACTCGTCAACACAAAACTCCATTCCCGTTGCAAAGCTGCATAACGAGCCGCTGCTGCTCTTAATGGCTGACGGTAAGGCACGGGTTCATTAACTGAGGGCGAACTCTGACCCTGAGTGCGACCCAAAATACGCTGCAAATTCCCATCCAGATTTTCCACGGCAAACAAGGCATATCCACCCGTTGGCAAATCGCGCAACAGTTGAATTTGGTCAACCGCAACTGGATTTGGCAAATTCAACAACCGAATTCCTGGCAAAATCAATGCCGAACCTAAGGTTGATTGCGTGAGTACTGGCTGTGCTAGCTTCTGTAAGCCCTTGGTATCCAACGCATACGTCATCGGTACCATCAGGTCAATATTGCCCCGAAGCGCCCAATCTTCCCAATTCTGTTGCAATCGTTGCAGGCGTTCCGGACGGGGCATGGGAAACACGGCGGCAGATAGAATCAGGTTAGGGCGCTGCGCTTTGAGGCGTTGAGCGACGGACGCGACAAAGCTATCAACTTGCTGGATACGAAAGTCTGTCCACTTCTGCCATAAATTGCGATCGCTCATCGAAACCTTAACCGGGTCAACACCTGTCAGGGCTTGAAACTGCTGTCGCCCCGCCCGACCATAGCCAAAGGTTTGATTCGCATTAGGGTCTTGAAACGGGTAGCGAATATAATCGAGCTGAATGCCATCTACCTGATAGCGCGTCGCAATCTCTTCCAATAGATTCGTTAGATAAGTACGCACTTCTGGATTGGCGGGATCGAGAAACCCCTTGTTCGTCTCCTCAGCAAACAGACGCCCAACGCGATCGAACATTGCCCAGTCGGGATGAGCAGCTATCACGGGTCCCGGATAATCGGCAGGTTGGTTTAAGATCGCGTTGTGACGGCGATTAGCCGCTCCAAATATCCAAACCCAAGCGTGCAACTCCATCCCCCGCTCATGGGCTAACTTAACCGCTGCGGCTAAGGGGTCCCAACCTTTTGTTAACGGGTTTTGCTCTGGCGCAACGCGACTGGGGTAAATCGGATAACTGGCATTAACGGTTTCAAAAAAGACCGTATTAAACCCTGCGCCTGCCAGTTGGTCGAAAATCTTCGCTAAATCCTGCTCTGACTTAGCACGGACGATAGTACCCCGATCTAACCAAATCGCCCGAATCTCTGCCTGGGCGAGCTTGCGGTCTGTTGGGTAATTATCCCAGAGGATGCGTCGTGCTTGGAGCCAGTCCTGTCTTGCTCGGTTGTAGTCCTTTTTAGCGATCGCATTAAGGAAGTTTTGTAGCCCCGTCCTCGCCTCACTTAATGCCCGAACAGCCGTTGGTGTAGCGGTCTGGAGGGTTTCAGTTCTGGACGCGCCCTTATTACCAGGAACGAGAAATTGCTCAATTGCCGTGCTTGTCGGTAAATTAACACTACTATTCGTTGCATTGGCAGCTAGGAGAGTACTTTCAAACCGACCTATGAGATTTTCCAACTCCTGACTCATGGCACTAACTTCCGTTGCCGTGAGTCTTCCCGTAGTGTTGGGCTGCACTTGTACAGGTGCTACCCCAAAATCCGGTTCGGTTTGAGCAACTCTGCCAGGAGTTAAAGGTTTCTGTTGGGGTGGAGTATTTTGTGCGGGTAGATTAGCCCTTGCCGCTTGGGACGGCACACAAAATTGCTGAGGCTGGTTTGACGTTTTGCTCGACTCAGCTGATGTTAAACCATAGCGACTGAGAGCGGCTCGCAACCAGGCACTATCTACCGCTGCGGATGCGGTTTGATCGATGCCCCAGTTCCAACCAAAAAAGGTAGTTTTCTCAGTTGTGACGACGGCGGGTGCATTGTCATTCTGACTCCAAACGGCAGCGGTAAGGGAATTCAGACTACTCGGAATCACAACGCCGCCTTGAATGCTGTTAACCCCTCCTGTGCCTGGAACCCAGGTGGGTTTGTTGAGGCGCATGGCAGCCAAATTGGAGGGTTTGGTAAGTGCAAAACCCCAGTATGCCCCTAAAAGCGATCGCAATTGATTTCGCACTTCCGGTTGGGAAAGAGTACCCATCGGTCCACTCACAATTACTCGTCCGCCTTTATCCATCCAGTCTTGCAGTGCTGATATCTGTGCAGGTGCGAGTCGCTCAATATTAGGTAAAAGTAGTAATTGAGTATTGCCTAGATCGGAAGCCTGCTGGACTTGAGCAAAGTCAACAACACAATAGGCAACACCCGTTGACTGCAAGCGGGTTGTAATCCCCGACCAATAGCCTTGATTCTCTGGACTTTGCACAACTCCTAGTTGCGCCGTTTGTGCCAACACGGATGGTAGTAATCCCAGAGAGTTAATTAACGTTCCAATAAACGTACCAACGATAATTTTTTTGATCTGAACCCCAGTTTTCTTCCCCCTTTTTGAGGGGGGGGCATGGGGGGGAGCGAACCTTAGTTCAAGGGAAGGCAGAAGGCAGCACTTCGACACGCTCAGTGACCGGGCAGAGGGCAGAAGGTAGCCTTCAGAAGGGGATTCAGACGAATCCTGAAGGCAAGCCACTGAAATACTTTGAGTGGGGGCTTGAAACCCTTGTTCCTTATCAGTCGAAAGACAGCTCATGCTATAGGCAGACGCTCGTTCGACGAAGTCGTTCCCGAAGGGTAGACTCGCTACCGCTGACGCTCCTACGTCGCTATCGCTCCGCGTCACGCTATCAGGATCAATCCTTTCTGCCTTCTGCCCTCTGTCATCTGCCTTCTTTTGGTCAACATCACAAAACGCGATCATTCGCTCTTGCTGGTTTTCGGACAAACGGCTTTGCCGATGGGAACAAGAATCACTCCTCAACACAATCTCATCCTTATTTACTTTGCTACAGACTGCATCCCTTGGCACGTTCATAAGTTACCAAGAGAGAATGTTCAACAATTAGAACTTGAAAACTTCCAAGCTCAAACAGATGCCAGCCCAGTCTAATCGACTATCTCATTAACTGGGAAGCGATCGAGTAACTGGATCGCCCGTACTGCATTACGTTTTAAGGCATTTGATACGTTGGGTACGTAGGGGATTTGCGATAAAATATCCACCGTCCGACGCAACATCCGCACTACATCCCCTTCATCCAAGCTCGTGTTAGCGCCTAGCTCTGTCCATTCCACACCTAATGCCCACTGCTCAACAATCCCAATTAAGTCATACTCCAACCAAACAGGCAACGCCACCTGATAGCGGCGCTGTAACTGAAATAGCTGACGCCGTGTTCCTTTCAAACCCGCTAACGCCTCAATTACTGGCTCTGGCGGTGCGTAGTTTGTCCAGCTATCGGGACGGGGGGTTTCAGTAACAAGAGCACACATCGCTGCTGCTACGTGGTGGGGGTCTAAGTTATCTAATTCGCCCGACATTAGTGTCAGTCCCAGCCATAGTTCATTATCTCCTCGAATGGCGGCGGCGGCTTGTCCCAGATCTGTCGGCTTCACATCCTGGAGGCAACCAAATGCTCTTAAAATTTCAATGAGGTTGAGAAATTCCTGCCAGTGGTGAGCTTGATTTCCTCGGAATTGAGCCTGACGCTCGTTGATTTCTTCTTGCAAGACAAATCGACGCTTCTGGCGTTTGATTAGATTAGAGGGATTGCCCAACTCTCGCAGTGGATGAGCCTCCAGTTGCGCTGTCACGGCGTCCACGACTTGCTGCTGTGCAATGACTTCAGGCGCTGCTATTAGTTCTACAGTAGAAGGAATTAAGAAAGCGATCGCTTGTGTCTCCTCTGTACCACGCCTGGTTTGACCTGGCTTGAGAACGAGTTCCACAGGTGGCTGTAGAGACTCAACCTTGAGGGTATTTCCCTCAGGGTGCA
>DATNQT010000077.1:0-5030 GCA_036703885.1 Candidatus Sericytochromatia bacterium | reverse complement strand
GTCAACTCGTGCAGGACGTGGTGATGGGCTTTTACAATCCCACTATTCGAGATTGGGTCTGGTTGTTGGTTAATGCCGAGCCGCAGCTAACAGCAGATGGCTGTGTGGAGCAGGTTATCTGTACCTTTAGCGATATTACAGAGCGCAAGCGAACGGAAGTTGCACGACAAAAGAGTGAAAGTGCAGCACTTTGTACGGCAACGCTACTGCAAACTGTCGTAACCAATGCACCAATTATTGTGTATGCGTTGGACAAGGACGGTGTAATTACCCTTTCCGAGGGCAAAGGACTGGAAGCTGTAGGACGAAAGCCTGGTCAGACAGTTGGACAACGTGTCTTCGCTTTCTCCCACGACGAACCCGACCGACTGGAAAATATCCGTTGTGTACTCGCTGGTACAGATAGGAGGTGGCTCTGGCACCTTGGGGACTTGGTATATGAAACTCGCGCTACGCCAGTTCGCGATCGCAACGGTCAAGTTACGGGTTTAATTGCGGTAGCGACTGACATTACCGAGCGCCAAGTGGCGGAAAATGCTCTGGCGAGTCTTAATGAAGAGCTAGAAAATCTTGTCAAAGAGCGCACGGCTGAACTAGAACAAAAAAATCGGCTGCTTCAGGTTGAGATGCAAAAGCGCTCCTCAGCACAAGAGATATTAGAGCGTTATAAATTATTTGCCGAACACACTCGCGACGTTATTGTGTTTTTCCAGCCGGATGGTCAAATCATCGAAGTAAATCAGGCGGCAGTGAAGACATACGGTTATGAGCGTTGTGAGCTACTTCACCTGAATATCCAAGATTTACGAGCTTCTCAAACTCTTACCTCAGTGCCTGAACAAATCGAGCAAGCAAATCCTGAAAGTAGCTTGTTTACTACAACCCACCGTCGCTCTGATGGCAGTACTTTTCCCGTTGAAGTCAGTTCGCAAGGTACTGTGGTTGGGAACCAAAAAGTTTTCTTAAAAATTATTCGGGATATTACCCAACGAAAATCATTTAAAGATGCACATCAACAGAGTGAGGAACGCTTCCGCGCCACGTTTGAACAGGCGGCAGTTGGCATTGCTCATGTCGGCTTAGATGGTCGGTGGCTTCTCGTCAATCAAAAGCTTTGCGACCTTGTAGAGTATAAGCGATCGGAAGTATTGAGGCTTAACTTTTGGGACATTACTCACTCAGATGACTTGGCGGAGCATTTACAATTGTTGAGCCAGCTAAGAGCTGGTTTGATTCCCTATTATTCACTGGAGCAACGTTATATCCGTGCCTCTGGTTCTGCCATCTGGATTAATCTTACTGTGTCCTTGGGCCGATCTCAGATGGGCAAACCGTCCTATTTTATCTTTGTACTTGAAGATATTACTGCTGCCAAAACCGCAGCTATGCTACGCCAGCGCACAGAATCAGCTCTTCAAGAAAGCGAAGCCAAATTTCGCAACTTTGTCGAAAATGCCAACGACGTTATCTATTCTTTGACTCTACAAGGCGTATTTTCCTATGTTTCCCCAAACTGGCCTGATATTTTAGGGCATGACGTACAAGAGGTTGAAGGACAATTATTTATTCCCTTCGTTCATCCCGATGATGTGCCAGCTTGTATGGATTTCTTTCAAACAGTCATCACAACAGGTAAAAAGCACTCTGGAGTTGAATACCGAATTAAACACAAGGATGGGACTTGGCGATGGCATAAATCCAGTGGTTCGGTTTCCAGAGATGCTCTAGGGAATATTGTGTACTTTATTGGCATCTGTCGTGATATCACTGCCAGAAAGCTTGCTGAATCGGCACTGCGCCAGAGTGAGGAACGCTTCCGTCAGTTAGCGGAAAACATCCATGAAGTCTTCTGGATTGCCTCACCTACTAATGACCAGTTTTTTTATGTCAGTCCGGCATACGAAGCAATATGGAACTGCTCGTGCGAGCAATTGTATGAAAACCCTAAACTTTGGTTAGAGGCTATTCACGCGGAGGATCGCTCTCAAGTACTTGCCGTTGTTGAGAGCTATCAACAAGATGGGTACGAACATCAGTATCGGATCGTCAAGCCAGATGGTTTAATTCGTTGGATACGCGATCGCGCTTTTCCCATCCGCAATGAGCTTGGGGAAGTCTACCGCTTCGCTGGTGTTGCAGAGGATATTACTGATCAAAAACGTGCAGAAGAGCAAGTTCAATTCTTGCACTCAATCACAAAAGCTATTTTTGAGTCCCAAGACTTTCAAACGGCTCTGGGAGTGGCACTACAGAAAGTATGTGTAGTGACGGGTTGGGATTTAGGGGAAGCTTGGGTTCCTCACCCGGATGGTAGTATTCTCGAATGCCGTACTTGGCACAACCCCCAGTCAGGTCTAGAAGAATTTACCAAGGCGAGTGAGGAGTTTAAATTTACATCAGGTATTGGACTACCCGGAAGGGTTTGGGATTCAAAACAACCGGAATGGCGACGGGATGTTTCAATGGAGCCGAGTCATATTTATCCTCGTTGCAAACTAGCAGGGGAATTTGGCTTAAAAGCGGCTCTGGGAATTCCTATTGTTGTTGAGGACAGCGTTTTGGCTATCCTCGTTTTCTATATGTTTGAAGCTCACGAACAAGATGAACAGCTCATTGAATTGATTTGTGCTTCAACAGAATTGGGCTTGTTTATGCAACGCAAGCGGGTCGAAGATGAAGTTCGCACAGAACTCAAGAAAGAAAAAGAACTTAGTGAGCTTAAATCTCGCTTTATCTCCATGGCTTCTCACGAGTTTCGCACTCCTTTGTGTACTATTCTTTCTTCTGCCGATTTATTAGAAACCTACGGGAAAAAATGGTCAGAGGATAAAAAGACTGAACACCTCCAACGCATTCAAAGCGCTGTTGAACGGATGACTCAGTTATTAGATGATGTACTCTTAATTGGGAAAGCCGAAGCGGGAAAGCTAGAGTTTCAGCCTGCCCCAATGAATCTAGACAAATTCTGTACTGATTTGGTAGAAGAACTGCAACAGGGGAAAAGCAGCAGCCAGCATACCATCACTTTTGTTAAGCGTGGTCATTACACCACAACTCTCATGGATGAAAAGCTATTACGCCACATCTTATCAAATTTAATATCGAATGCAATTAAGTATTCAACCCCTGGTAGTAATATATATTTTGAAGTGAATTGTCAAGAGGAAGAAGCAATATTTCTAATTAAAGATTCAGGAATTGGCATTCCGAAAGAAGACCAGCAACGGCTGTTTGAATCGTTCCATCGAGCTAAGAATGTTGGTACTATTCCTGGTACGGGACTGGGACTTGCTATTGTAAAAAAATCGCTAGACTTGCACAGTGGAAGAATTACTGTAGATAGTATTGTTGGGGGTGGCACAACATTTATAATCAGGCTACCATTGAATAACTAGATATTTAGGATAAGCCAATTTTGAAGAGGATTTTAAAAGAAAATATTTTCTGATTAATTGTATATTTAGTGATATTAAATCAGGGATACAAGGGCATCATTAATCATTTTTGTTTGAACCAGGTTTTTAGGTCTTTTGCTAGCCACGGCTATAGAACGATAGGAAAATTACCGGCTTAAAAATCCTCAAGGCTAACAATAACCGACAAAGAAACAAAGCCAATGAAAAAAATTTTGATTATTGAAGACGAGCCACTACTCAGAGCCAATATTTTGGACTTGTTGGCAGCAGAGGAGTTCGACGCGATCGCTGCCGAGAATGGAGCTATAGGCGTACAGCTAGCGCTCTCCCATCTCCCTGATTTGATTATCTCTGATGTGATGATGCCCGAACTCGATGGTTACGGAGTCGTACAAGCATTGCGTCAAAATCCGATGACTGCGACTATTCCATTTATTTTTCTCACTGCCAAAGTTGACAGAGCCGATCTCCGGGAGGGGATGTCCCTAGGGGCGGACGATTATCTGACAAAGCCTTTTAGACCAAAGGAACTGCTAAAAGCGATCGCTACAAGGCTGGAAAAACAAGCGGCGATTGAGAGGCAACAATCGCAAAAACTTAATGAGTTACGCAGTAATATCACCCACTCCTTACCCCACGAACTGCGAACTCCCCTGAATGGAATAATCGCTTGTGCAGATTTTCTGCTTGCAGAGTACGAAGACCTCGAACCGTCAGAGGTTCACCAGATGCTCTGTGACATCCGGACTTCGGGTCAACGCTTATATCGGCTGATCCAGAATTTTTTGCTATATGCAGAACTGGAGTTAGTGGCAAGCGATAGCGATCGCATTAAGTCACTCCGCACTGAACAAACTCCCTCAGCAAAGACACTGATCACTGAACGAGCCATCCTTCAAGCGAAACACAGCAACAGAGAAGCCGATTTGCACTTGGAACTTCAAGACGGCAATGTTCAGATTTCAACAAACCGTCTTGATAAATTGGTTGAAGAACTGGTAGATAATGCCTTCAAATTTTCCGCTGCTGGCACACCAGTAACGGTCACTAATGTTGTATCGAATAATATTTTTACCTTAACCATTAGGGATAAAGGGCGGGGCATGACGACAGAGCAGATTTCCCAAGTGGGTGCATACAGACAATTTGAGCGAAAACTCTACGAACAACAAGGCTCTGGTTTAGGGCTGATGATCGCGAAACGATTAAGTGAATTACACGCTGGAACCCTAAGTATAGAAAGCGTTCCCGACCACCAAACAACCGTATTGGTAACTCTGCCTGGGGTACTAGCGATCGCTTCTTAACCTCAACCATTCAAACAAATCTCCCACAGTTAGCTGTAACCCTTCTACTAGATCTGGAACGGGTAGCACGTCTCCGACTTTCTGTAATAGTTCTGGTTGCTGTCCTGTTGGGTAAACCAGTACGGAGCGTACAGCTGGGTCAATCAGCCAACCTAATCGGCTACCGTGCTTGAGACAGTGTAGGATATTCCCGGTAACTTTAGTTTGACTTTGGTCTGGTGAGAGAATCTCAATCGTCCAGTCTGGAGCAGCCTGGAATACATTAGCAACATCCCCATTCTGATCAAGGGGAATCCTCTCCCAGGCA
>DATNQT010000076.1:0-11456 GCA_036703885.1 Candidatus Sericytochromatia bacterium | reverse complement strand
GAGAGGATAGTGAACGCTAACTACGTGGTACGTTTCTCCAAAGGGTAAAAGCATCCCTTGAGCTGTTGGTGACCCAAAAACCAGCCAGCTCACCGTACAAAGGGAAATTAGCCAAACAGCTGCCCAAATAATCTGCTTTTTACTTCTGCTCCAATCACGCCAAGAAGGGTGAGTTGCTGGGTAGCACCAAACTAATAGCAGCGCTGTTACCACTAAAACCCCGATGGCGTTTCCTGCCCAGCAACTCCACCACATCGCGGCGAAACTACCGCGATCGACCTGACCACCCAGGTATAAATTGGTTATACCGATGGTTGGGCTGATCAGGGTGGATAGCATCACCATGCAGACGATGAACCCGAAAACATCTCGCGAGCCACCTAAGGAGAAACAAACCCCCCACCGTCGTGCCAGCCCCGCTCCACAGAGTCCTTGCAAGGTACATCCTAAAGCCATACCGCAGGCAACCGACCAGGAAACTTCCGCCGACAGGATGGCGAAAAATTCACCGAGCAATATCCCAGGCAAAATCCTCCACCCTCTTAAGAAAAGGGCAGCTTGGGTAATCCCTGCTAATGGCAATATGGGTAACACGAGTTCATTCCAGCCAATAATGCCGTTGGCGAGTTTTGCCGCCCCAATATAAATCAGACAAAGTGTTACTACCTCGGCTAAGTATTGCCAGAACTGATTTCGCAGCGAGGTCATATTGAGAACATCTCTATGGGTGGTATTTCGAGGAGGTGCTTTTTTATTCTGATCGATACTTGAGAAAAAAGGCAGTGACAGCTGTGACCTAAGAAAAACGCTGCACCCTGATACTGTTAACTGCTCGTTACGGTCGCGTCGCTCTTTGAAAGTGACATCCTCCCTCACTAACTCTGGCGAGTATAGTGAGGGCTTCCCAAACTCACGATTGAGAGTTGCTGCCTCATAGGACTTGCACCCAAGTATCCTCCACAGCCAGTAAACGCTAGTCCAAGCGTCCGTTGCACCCGATTTAAAATATTTATTCCAGAGTTCCAGTCTCGGTCAATAACCAACCCACAATGAGGGCAATCATGAACTCTGTCAATGAGTGTTTTCTCAACCCTTTCACTACAGCCAGAACATTCGATACTGGTTCCCCTAGGATCATCTCCAATTGCCCACTTGCCGCGTTTTGCCGCTACTGCTTGCAGGATATTCAGGAAACTTCTCCAGGCTGCATCCAAAATCGACTTAGCAAGTCGGGTTCTCGCCAAGCCTTTAATGTTCAGGCTCTCAAACGCTATCAAGTCGTACTGGCTACATAACCAATGAGCAACTTGGTAGTGAAAATCTTTTCTCTGTCTGGCAACGTGCAGGTGAAGACGAGCAACCTTATTTGCTTGCCGTTGATAGTTTGCACTTCCTCTTTCCATCCGTGCCAGTTGCCGTTGAAGACTCGCTAACTGCTGTTGAGACTTCCGATAAAACTGTGGAATCTCTACCGCCTGTCCGTCAGATGTCGCCAAAAACTTCTCTAAGCCCACATCGATACCAGCTGCACTCTTGATTTCATTTACTGGTAACGCTTCTGGAACCGTGTCATCTTCTAGAGAGAAGCTGGAATACCAACCATCGGCTTTCTTGATCAACGTGGCTTGCTTAATCACGAACCCATCTGGAATTGGGCGATGCAGAATAACTTCAATCTCGCCAATCTTAGACAGTTTCAATATGCTCCCTATCAAGTGTGCGCCTGCTTTTGGGCAGTTCACCCTAGGAAAAGTAAACGAACAAATGTCACCCCGTTTCTTAAACCGAGGGCGACCACCTCGTTTCCCTTTCTTGTCAGGAATTAACCAACGTTTCCAAGCCTTATCCAGCCGCATTAAGTTCTGCTGCTGGCAGTCGGCATAAATGTTTTTGTACTCAGGGAACTTCTCCTTGGTCTGCCGTAACTCTGATGCTTGCGAGTAATAGTCAACATGACCAGGAATATCACCTATCGGTTCAGATGCAATGCTGCATCGGTCAATCTGGCAGCGAGTACGGCGTAGCCAATCTAGCCTCTGACCTAGTGCGTAATTGTAATGTCTACGAAGCAACTCCCCCCAGGTTTCCATCATGGACACCTGTTCGGGAGTTGGACGCAGCTTGTACTGGTAGGTGATTAGCATATTGCTATTATACTGCATATAGCAATACAAAGTGACCTATGAAAGCTATCACCTTTAGACTGCCAGAACAAGAACTGAAGACGTTGCAAGCATACTGTGAACAGGAAGGAAGAAACCAGACAGATGTACTCAGAGAATACATTCGTAGTCTTAAAAAGAAGATTAAACGCGACGACAAAGATGGTTCCTGAGCTTGTCGAAGGATTAATTGGTTGCTTCCGTTCCGTTCGGCTGAGCGTCTCCGCCCTGAGCTTGCCGAAGGGTCACGCCGAAGTCTTATCGAACTGCACTCAGCACTTTGCTATAAGTTCATTAGCCTGAAGTGACGCTATTAAAAAAACCGAAGCTCCCTCCGCAGTCGGAACCTCGGCTGAAAAATCACATTACCCAAGAAAAACTGGAACTTTACCAGAAGTAAACCCAAAATGTCGTCAATAACGCCCCAATTCCAGCAACTGTAACCAACGGGAAGGGGCTGATTAACTTTAAGCCTCCCTGACGAACGGGTGTCAGAATCGGATTATTGAGAATCGGCTCAGTTGAAAAACCGGGGAGCAGGGAAAAGTCGAAACGGAAGCCGCGAGGTAAATATTCTCCCGTGGCTGCGTCTTGCTCGTAGTCGCCTTTCCATTGCTTCTGAGCAATGCTAGTAACCGCTTCTACCAGGGTTTCAATGTCCTGTTCAGTATTGTGTACTCCTAGGCTGGCTCGGACTGCTCCATCAGCACCGCTCAACCTTGCGGCATTTTCTGATTTGGAACCACAGATGAAATCTTCATTAGTGTTGAGCAGATGCTTCATCAAGGGCTGGGCGCAGAAGGTTCCATTGCGTACTGCAATTCCCCATTCAAAAGAAAGAATCGCAGCCACCAAATTATGAGGCACGCCTTCTACTGTAAAACTTACGGCTCCTACACGCTTTTCCATCGCTTCTGGGTTGCTAGAACCCAAAACTTTAACCTGGGGAATGCGATTTAGCTTTTCTAACAGTAGAGCAGTCAGTTCGCGCTCGTGAGCATCGATGGCATCCATCCCCACCGCTTCGAGTACCTGAATCGTCCGAGCTAATGCCAGCAATCCAAGAACATTGGGAGTTCCGGCTTCATTGCGATCAGGAGGTGCTGCCCAAGTGATGCTATCGACAGTGACGGTAGAGATAGTACCGCCGCCTGTTTGATAGGGTGCAGCAGCAGAGAAGATATCGCGCCGTCCCACAACTGCTCCCACTCCAGTCGGACAGTTCATTTTGTGACCACTGAAAACCAGAAAGTCAATGTGGCTCGGATCGGTATGGGGTTTCATCGTCACACGACGGTGAGGAACCAACTGGGCACCATCTACGACCATTAAGGCTCCATACTTGTGAGCAAGGGTGGCAATCTCGTGAATTGGCAGAACTGTTCCGGTGATGTTGGAAGCACCAGTCATACTAACAACCCGCACTCTGCCTTTTGTAGGGTCTAAGCGGCGTTCTAGTTCTTCTAGATCGATTTGTCCTTCGGAGTTTATGGGGAGATGCTCTACTTTGGCTTTACTGCGCCAGGGAAGGTCGTTGCTGTGGTGTTCCAGGATTGTGGTCAAAACGCGATCGCCTGGAGCGAAGGAGATGGTATTCGCCAGCAGGTTCATCCCCTCTGTAGTGTTACGTACTGGAATCACTACATCGCGATCGCTATCCCAGCCTACAAAATCTCCGACAATGTTCCGCGCTTCCTCGTAGCGCTCTGTACAGAAACTAGAGTCAAAGCCTGTGCCACGATGAATATTAGAGTAGTAGGGTTGAATTTCTTGAAGGAAATCGCTGACAACTTTGAAGGGTTTAGTGCTGGCAGCATTATCTAAAAAGATTTGGGGAACGTAGCGACCATCTAGCAGTGGAACGGAGTGTTTGACTCCCAGAACTTCAGGGCATTCAAAAATTTCGTTTTTGGGCTGGATAGCTTTGGCACTCTGTCTCTGGATTAACTGCATTGTATACTCCTTGGTCGTTTTTCTTGAGTAGAAAGTAAGTGAAAAAGTTAACAGCAGTGAGAGCGGTTGCGGCAGATGTGCAAGGGTAGCGACTGCCACAAAAACTAAGCGGCTTGCCACCTTTGAGCTTTCTGTTGACGCTGTTGCAGTTGGTGCATATGGTTAAACAACTTCCAGCAATATTGGTCTGAGAGTCCAGAAGTTACAGCACCCCGGAGAACAATGTTGAAGTACCAGTCGTTGGGTGCAAATTCTTCTGATTCCTTGTCAATTACCACGTAGGTGCGAACATTCTTATAAATCTCACCCTGGCAGTCAATTTCTACTAGTTCGTGTCGATATCTACCTTCATGGACGCATTCGCGCTTATCCAGACTCACGCTCAATCGCCAAGGCAGTTCATAAAGTACCCCTTCTATGGAGCTAGTAGAGTCTTTGACAACATCGAGTACTCCACAATCGCGCTTTTCGCAATAGCAATAAAAGCCTAGCCGATAGCCTTTGAGCGTCGCGGGTCCAATAACGTAGTTATGCGTGTTCTCGCCAAGCGATCGCTTTAGATCTACCGGACACATACACGAGCCATAAGCAAAATAGTAAAACTTAGCCGTATTTTTGCCGTTCAACATGGTTGACTTGGGTATTAGGAGAAACTACAAATATTTTCTATTGCAAATTCTTGACGGTTACTCAGGAATTTTTTTTATTTAATTACTTAAGTTCTTGGATAAATATTGGCACATAGCCCCTAGAAGCTGTCTAGCTTCAAACCCTCATATTTACCGAATTTTTATATTAAGCTTTAGACCTAAAAAGCTTTTATAAAGACCAGACTGCTTACTAGATAAAAGTTTCGTCTCTTCTTGAATCAGCCGCTTTATTAAGTACTTGTGAAGCCATCACCGGGGTTAACTACAAGTTCAAGCTCTAGAGCTAAGGGAGGCTACTTTTTGCGCTCAAAATCTATTTCTATTTGTAGATTGACTGTGAATTAATTTTTGATGAAAGAAATGACACTACCGTGCAAAGTTGCATTGCCTTGCTGCGCTGCGTGCAGTGTCATGTTTTGTAAAGAAATAAAAACCTCTTTCCCCTAACTCCTGACTCCTATTTTCAGAACTGAGAGTCAAGCGGCTCACAAAAACTGTCCACCCCTTGGCTCATGACATACATCAGCACGGGCGTTGCCAGGATTGACGGAAGCAGGGGTGTTTCTGCTAAGTATCTAACCATCGGCGCAAAGGAGCCATTGAGCAAGTCTTGTCGAAATTCCTTTTGACAAATGACAGCACGGCATTTGCGGGCTAGAGCATCTAACCACTCGGCATTATCTCGCTGAGGTTGCTGTCCGACGCGGATGGCTAAAGCGATCGCGGCATCTTCCAAATCTCCCTCACAATCCTCAATCGCGTCAAGCGCTCTCATTGCTTCGGTGTTATTCGCTAATTCAGAACGAAACTGAGCAATTTCTTGGGAGGTTACGATAGTCATGGAGTCTTTCTAGCAGCTAGCCCAACAACAACATACAGATAAACCGTTACAACTATTGTGCCAGAGTGTAACAACTGGTGTCTTGACTAACACTTTTCTAAACTATCAGGTGTTGTAACCAGCAGTTTTCTCAGCCTAGGGAAAATAGGATTTGTGAACACCAAGAGGGTAATGTTGGGTTTATTAGTCAAAGTGGTGTCCTTTGCGCGTCAATTTTAGATTGGAGCTTCCGTGAAAATGTCGGTTTTAGCGCCTTTATTTCTACTGGCTTAATGCTGGATGTAAATTGGGGCGACCTGATTTACTACTTTGGTGACGACCCGCAGACCCGCAGTATCGGGATTTACATGGAATCAATTGGGGATGCGCGGTCATTTATTTCGGATAGGTTTTTAAAGGCTAACCAGTGAACAATAACGAATTAGAGGTGAAACCATGATGAAAGCAGCAGACATCATGACCAAAGAGGTTGTCAAGATTCGCGGTTCGGCTACAGTCGCTGAAGCCGTCGCTCTAATGAAGAAAAAGGGCTTACGGGCGCTAATTGTGGAACGCCGTCACGACCAGGATGCTTACGGACTCGTGACTGAGACTGATATTGTGTACAACGTAGCGGCTTATGGAAAAGACCCCAAGCAGGTGCGAGTTTACGAAATTATGACCAAGCCCTGCATTGTCGTCAATCCCGACATGGGTGTGGAATATGTAGCGCGGTTGTTTGCCAATACAGGAATTCGACGCGCACCCGTCATTCAGGGCGAACTGCTGGGCATTATCTCAGTTACCGATATTCTGACTAAGGGTGATTTCGTCGAGCAACCCAAAGAAGTCATTTTTGAGAAGGCAATCCGAGAAGCGATTGATAATGCCCATGCCATCTGTGCTGAAATCGGCACAAATTCTCCAGAGTGTGCAGCGGCTTGGGATGCTGTAGAGGAGATGCAAGCTGAGGCGGCTCATCAGCAGGCAAAGAAGCTTCAAAAAACAGCTTTCGAGGAATATTCCCAGGAAAATCCTGATGCCTTTGAGGCTCGGATATATGACGCTTAAATGGTGGAAACCCCCTCGCATTCCTCTTAAAAGGGACTTTGAGCTGAATTCCCCCCTTTTTTAAGGGGGCTAGGGGGAATCAAGTCAACTTTTGATACTTCTCAGACATCCTCGTTAGCAGTTGAAAAGGCACTAATCTACTCGTGGGACAACCCTACAAAAAAAAGGGTGAAACCCGCTCTATATATAGCTTATATGCATTCTTGTAGACGTTAAAATAGAGATAAGTTAATTTCATCAAGCCAAGCAACATGAAAATTCAATCATCCGTGCTGGTACATCTGGGATTCGGGAAGTACGTGCGTTCCGATCAAGTGACAGCTGTGGTACCGATTGAAGAAGAGCGCGGCCCAGGACGACGGACTTTCGTTCATCTACAAGGGCAAACCGACCCCGTCATCGCTTCACGGGCTGAAGATACAATCGTGCGCGATCTCGTGCAGGAGCCTCGTGAAGTTACCCAAGCGCGTCAGCAACAAGAAATTCTGCAAGATTTATTAGCAGATTTGGGTAACGTCAACTCGACTGTACGCCGTATTAGTCGGGATGAAGGTGGTTTGGACTTGGAGCGTTTGGAACGGCGCATCCGTCAAGTCATGGAAGCTTAGTCAACAACCGGACAATAGCTGTTATTGAACAGATAACGCCTGCGTAGGCGTTATCTGTTCGAGAGAGAATAACTAACCCTAGCTCAACGCATAAAACTATTTTGCCTAACACAATAGTCAATCAGCCCTTGCTGGGAGCGCAGGTACGCGAACCGAGGTTATGGATGCCCGATCGCGTTCTATTTACACCCGCCGCGCTTTTAGAACCGTGGGGTCAGCAGATTTTGGAGCGCGTGCAGTCTCTTAACTTGCCCGTGGAGGAGTTACCCCGGAACCGCCTTACAGGTTTGCGCGGTGAGGATGAACGCGAAACCTATGACAAGAGTAAGCGTACTCTCGCCGTCGTGACTGCACCACCAAGTGCATTGAAACTTAGTCCTATCCCACCTTCAGCTGATTGGCAATTTCACCTTGCCGAAGGGTGTCCGGCACACTGCCAATACTGCTATCTAGCGGGTAGCTTGCAAGGACCTCCTGTGATTCGCGCCTTTGCCAACTTACCCCAAATCTTGCAAAACATCACAGCTTATGAGCGACCTGGTGACGCCACGACGTTTGAGGTGAGTTGCTACACTGACCCCTTGGGCATTGAGCATCTAACGGGAAGCCTTGCTGAATGCATCCGCTACTTCGGGACGCGGGAGAATGGTTATCTGCGTTGGGTTTCTAAGTTCGATGCGGTGGATGAACTGCTCGACTTACCCCACAACGGTCATACGCGCTGTCGCACGAGTGTCAACGCTGTGCCGATTTCTGCTCGTTTTGAGGGGGGGACAGCATCGGTGGCGTCACGCCTAATGGCTTTGCGGCGGTTAGCGCTACCCCGTGAAAAAGGGGGTGGTGGCTATCCGGTGGGTTTGGTCATTGCACCGATTATGCCTGTCGAGGATTGGGCTGTCCATTACACTCGCCTCTTTGACTTAATTAGTGAAGCGATCGATTTTGAGTGCGACCTCACCTTTGAGTTAATCTCCCATCGATTTACACCGGGGTCGAAAGAAGTTTTGCAGACGTGGTATCCTCAATCGAAGCTGGATATGGACGAGGAGAAGCGTAGTATCAAGCGCAACAAATTCGGTGGCACGAAGTATGTTTACGACACCGATACGATGAAGATGCTGCGCCGCTTTTTTGAAGATGAAATTGCTCGACGCTATCCGAATGCTCGTATTCTTTACTGGACGTAAGACGGCGGGTTGTCATAAGCGATCGCCTCTATGTTCACAAAAAAATCCCTGTAGGGGCGCAAGGCTTGCGTCCCAATCCTTGCAGTTTCAACCATAGGCTCAAAGGGGCGTATGGCATACGCCCCTACAACATAGATCGTCCACCTCAGTGCAAGCGATCGCATCTACCGATAAATAGGAGTTCGTCCTCTACCCAAGTCAGCCAGACAAGATACGAAGTAAGTATCATGTCTGGTTGTATAAGTATTTGCCGTCCTACAGAGTGGTGACATCAATCGGCAAAGGAGGAACTTTGAAACTCAAAGCAGGGCAGGAACAAGTTAAGTTTTGGTGTGTGCCAGACCTAGACAATCTTGAACTACTCCACGCTACCTACATCACCCACGCTTTCGCACGCCATACCCATGAAACCTTTGCTATCGGTGTTATTGAGCAGGGTGCAGCGGCATTCGATCGCAGAGGTGCAACACACATCGCATCCACAGGAAATGTAGTCGCGATCAATCCAGGTGAGGCACACGCATGTCATACAGTTATCGAGAAAGGCTACACCTACCGCATGATGTACCCCAGTGTTGCCTTACTGCAACAAGTCACATCCGAAATTACAGGTCGCCAGCAAGATCTACCCTCCTTCTCCACTCCTATTATCCAGGATGAGCAACTTACCCAACTGGTTTGCAATCTCCACATTACCCTGGAAACATCAACCTGCCAGCTTGAGCGGGAGTCAAGTCTGTCATGGTCGCTCGCCCAACTCATTAAGCGACATGCAGATGAGCACCTAGTGTTAAGAAGAGTAGGCAGAGAACGGCAAGCTGTCAGGCAGGCAAAGGAATACTTAGAAGCGCATTATGCCGATAACGTATCGTTGGAGAAGCTTGCAAACATTGCTAACCTAAGTCCATTCCATCTGACTCGCGTCTTTTGCCATGAAGTAGGACTTCCACCTCACGTCTATTTGACCCAAGTGCGTATTTTACGGGCAAAAAAGCTTTTGTCACAGGGTTGGGCGATCGCTCAAGTTGCTCTAGAAACAGGCTTTGCTCACCAGAGCCATCTCAACAGGCACTTCAAACGCTTGGTTGGAATCACGCCCAGACAGTACAAAATCATGAGCAAGAATGTGCAAGATCGGTGAGGTCAGCTTTTCTAAGATTGATTGTCTGTAATTATGCAATCAGCTCAATCTTTATGACTGCCAAAACTTATCACTTAGCGCAGGTGAATGTCTCTCGGATGCTTGCTCCGCTGCACGATCCAATCATGGCTGAATTTGTGGCTCAGTTGAAATCAATTAACGATTTAGCCGATCGCACTCCCGGCTTTGTCTGGCGACTCAAAACTGAAGAGGGAAATGCCACCTCTATTCGTGCCTATGAAGATGAGCAGATATTATTTAATCTGTCCGTTTGGGAATCAATTGAGGCACTTTCACAATTTGTTTACCGAAGTCAGCATGGGCAAGCAATGCGCGATCGCAAACAGTGGTTCAGCAAGTCTGAGTCAGCATCTATGGCACTCTGGTGGATTCCAGTAGGTCACATCCCAACGGTTGACGAAGCCAAAGAACGATTACAGCATCTTCAGGAGTGTGGGGAAAGTGCCTATGCTTTTTCTTTTCAAAAACGCTTTCTACCGCAGGATTTAAGTCAGATGTTGTTGTTGTAGGCTTTTTCACGTACACACCGAACTCAACAAGCAAGTCATGAAAACAACCGACTACTTTCAAAGGCTGTCTCAGTACAACTGTTGGATGAACGAGCAGCTTTTTGACCTATGTAACTCCATTCCCGATGCTGTTCGCAAAGAAAATCGTGGGGCTTTCTTTGGTTCGATTCACGGCACCCTCAACCACATCCTGTTGGCGGATAAAATCTGGTTAGGGCGATTCTTGAATCGACCCTTTGAATATACCTCTCTAGATCGGGAACTTTTTGCCGAGTTTGAACCCTTGCGTCAAGAACGTCAAAAGACTGACAAAGAAATTATTGCCTGGGTGGATTCTCTTAGTGAAGAGCAGTTAGCAGCGCCCTTAAGGTTTACTAGTGCGGTCAAGCGTCGGGAGTGCGTTTTTCCCCTATGGCACGCAGCGACACACTTTTTCAACCACCAAACTCACCATCGAGGTCAAGTCACGACCCTGTTGAGTCAGTGCGGCTATGACCCTGGGGTGACGGATTTGCTGTGGTTAGCAGGGGCTGAAATTGAAGCGACAGCTTTTTCTTAGTAACAAAGCTCTAGGGCTGCTGACTCGTCGCCTCCAGTAGCTCCTCAAATGTGCATTGCAGAATATCCATCAGACGACAGCATCATGACTTACTTACAACGGCTGCATCCCTGGTGTATCGTCATACCATATCCCACCACAGAGCCAGGTTTCTGTCAGATAAACCTTTTAAGCTACTGGAATACCTGGATACCCTCTCTTGTAAGTCCTTATGAGAAGAGAAATTGTGGATGAGCGGGACACCAACAAAAATCGTCCTTTAGGCGTACAACGACTTTTTGGAGTCGCCCTACTCCTGTTGACGGTACTCCTCATCATCCTGGGTATTATCATTAACTGGGGTTGGTTGACTATGATTCAGATGCCTGGAGAAAGCTACCGAGGGGAGTTGCCACCATTAACCCAAAAGGAAGTGGCGCTACGGGATGCCCTGCAACGGGATGTAGAAAAGCTGGGGAGTGAAATTGGGGAACGGAACTTCCTACACTACAAGGAATTAATGGCGGCGGCTGATTTCCTAGACGCTTCATTCGCTCAAGCTGGGTATAAAGTCCAACGGCAAGGATACACTGTTAATAACCAGACCTACTACAATCTTGAAGTCGAAATCCCCGGTACTCAACGAGCTGACGAGATTGTAATCGTCGGCGGACACTACGACTCAGTATCTGGTAGTCCCGGTGCAAACGACAACGGCACTGGCGCTGCCGCGACTTTGGAGCTAGCGCGTCTGTTCGCTGGGAAAAAACCTGAAAGAACCTTACGCTTTGTTGAG
>DATNQT010000075.1:0-2384 GCA_036703885.1 Candidatus Sericytochromatia bacterium | reverse complement strand
GTTTCTCTGGGCGACAAGGGTGGGTCAGTTTGAGGAACAGGGTATTTGCCCGGAAACATAGGCTAAGCGAGGAATGACTGGCTCTATGTTAACAGCACGCTCAGTCTGGCTCGGATTGCCTTCAGGACTTACGTAGTAACTTAAAATTCTTACCCTTTAAGCCCTAAAATCCAGTTGTCGCTGCGAAAGGGAAAGGTGGGGAATCCTTCTTTGTTGTAGAGGTTGCCGATGGGATTATTGGCCCAAGCGTAACGGACGGCAATGGGTTGGTTGACCTGTTTGCTACTTAAAATCACCCGATTGTCTTTAATCTCCCCTGTAGCCCAGAAAAACTCCCGATCGCTACCAGCGAGGGCAAAACCAGCAAGTTCGCTGCCATCTTTGACCATTAGTCCACTTCCGATTTGGTCGAAGCTGATAATAGCTTTGTTTCCCTCAAATTGAACCGAGCTATAAACTGGACCACTGGCAACCTGAGCGCGATCGCCATAGACGTTAGCCATTGCTGTCAAATAAAGGCGATGACCTGCGAGTTGTTTGTTAAGGGGATGAACGTTGGCAACATCCTCTTTTTCACCTAGGATATCGATGGTAGAAATCATATAAGTTTCGGAAAGTCGGAGTGCCTCGTGCTGGGCATCGCGCAATGCCGGCCACGGAGCGTCCTCTGAGGGTCGCGTTTGTTTGGCGAGGAAGTTGGCTAATTCTACGAAAAGAAAAGGGGCATTGTGACGTTGCCATAAATGCCGCCACTCCTCAATTAAGCTGGGAAACAGAACTCGATACTGTAGCGATCGCCCTGCATTGCTCTCGCCCTGCCACCAGAGAAAACCCTTCATGGTATATGGGGCAGCTGGATATATCATGCCGTTGAATAACTCCCCTGGTTTAGTAACCGTGTCGGGATTGATGGGTTCTTCAGGCTTCTTTTGTAATTCAAGTCCTCTTGCTTGTGTTTTTTGCACTTCCCATGCTTGAAGGTCAGTTTTATATTTTTCGAGTGCTTCGGGATAGAGTTTCTTCCTGTATTCCCAAACCTCCAAAGTTTGGGGGAAATGGGCTTGCATGAACTCATGACTGAGGAATGTTTCGATCTCCTGACCTGGCACAGCTAGGTGTACGATTCCCACAGGAACCTTCAGCCTCTCGTGGAGTTCCTTAGCGAAAAAGTAGGCTGTACCTGGGAACACTCCTACTGTCTGGGGCGTTGTAGTTTTCCACTCCGCGTTGACCGTCTTCTGCGGCTTGTCTGCCCTCCATCCAGCACTTTTCGGTGCGGTGTTGGCATCCCAGACGCGGATATCCGGATAGTTGGCACTTTTGATTTCGCCAGCGCTATCTTTGCATTGGCTCACCGCCCACCACATATTACTCTGTCCCCCGGCAACCCAAACCTCTCCTACCGCTACATTCTCCAGAGTGACAGCGTTCGTTCCTTCAATCCTAAGCGCAAACGATCTTCCGGCTGCGCCACTAGGTATCTTCGCTATCCACTTGCCGTCCAACTCCGCCTGTGTTGATACCTTGTTTTCCCGAAAGCTAATAGTAACGGTCGTGCCAGGTTTATCCCATCCCCAGATAGCCGCATCAGTCTGTTGCTGGAGAATCATATTATTCCCGATGATCGACGGTAAAAGGAGTCCCTGGACTGGTTCGCTCCCAGAACTAAGGTTGAATAGGAAAAACAAGCTGAATAAGAAAAATAGCAACACGCTGAACCATAGAAAATGAACTTTCCTTGGTTTATTGACTCGGTTGGTCGAATCGTTGTTCATGCCGCCTTGCTTTAATGAGTTTTAAATTATGACAAGTTTAAGGATATCGTCGCAGGTTTGTTCTGGTAATTTACCCTTCGTATAAACAATAAACTTTGCTAAATCGTAATTTGAATGATGCTTGACAAAGTGTTCATTGAAGTCAACTCCATTACTCAAAATGCCGCCATTGCGTTCATTTAAAATTTGGATAGATTCTTTGCGATCAGGAGATGGAAGAATCAATACGACATTTCTATAGGGTTCTAGGATTTGTTGAACTTTCTGAAAAAGCTCATCATCTTCATAAACAGAATGACCACCTCCAAAATCAAAGACACAATTACTATACTCAGATAGTAGTCGTTCAACCGCATAGGCTTCAAAGGGTTTCCAATAGTGATAAATTCCTAAGAAGCCTTCTTGTTCTCTAATTTGTTTCGCTAATTCTTCATCATAATTTTTTTCTTGATAATACTTCCAGCGAAATTCGTCCATAGAACGCTGGGGAAGCCCTAGCTTCTTTGCAAGAAGTGCTGCGACAGTAGTTTTACCTGTACGAATGGGACCAATGAGAATGATATCTGAAATCATAAGTCTCCATGTTCTTTGTCAGCTGTTGGCTTAGGG
>DATNQT010000074.1:0-8199 GCA_036703885.1 Candidatus Sericytochromatia bacterium | reverse complement strand
TCGAGGATTTCTTGAGAGTAGCGGTTGATGATATCGCCATCAAGCTGAATCACTGTTTGAGCGTAGATGAGATCGGTTGTCACCGCCTTTTGGAGAACGTCTGGTGCAATGCGACCTAATTGCTCGTTCCGCTTTCTTAGTAAAGCCTTATTTCGATTATCCAGTGCAGCTTTCAGTTCACTTATTTTCCGCAAGCTACGCAAGAAACGGCTGTTGTTGAGAACTTCTCGTACTTTTAGGATTTCTCCGGGATTGGTGGGATTAATGGGGTCGGGCAGTCGCGATCGCATTTCATGCAATTCTAAAGTTGGATTGGTAAGGATTTGATTACCCTCGGTTGCCGATTCCAGAACAGTTGGATCGTAAAACTCGGATGTAGGGTCGCTCAGGAGTAAGGCATATTCTAGTTCCAGGTTTTTGCGTAACTCAATATAGCGCTCAAGTAGAGATTGATGAATCCCCTGTTGTTCGAGATATTGCTGAGATATTGGATAAATATCTCGGTACGCTTCCCAGGCAATAAACTTGTCTCCCGTAATTCGCTCCACGACCATCGTATTGACTTCTAATGCCGTGATGTCAATGAGGACTTCCCCCAAAGACTGCAAAAACTCATTGAGGTTTCGACCGAGTCCTGGAGTAAAACGTCTGCTGTTTGCTTCTGGTACAGTTGTAATTTCTTTTCCCTTGCGATTTCTTGTTTCGAGCACAGCCGCCAACCTCCTTGTGTGTAAGCTGATGAACATTTAACTTGCATACTGCTTCATACCCTCACAATCGAAGCAAATTAGATGCACACTCGCTTAATTGTTCTGGTTTGGAAAGCGGCTTGGAGGTGGGGGTGGAGGTGGGAGCGGAGGTACTCTTTTTTCACTAGAGGGCGGATGAGGCTCCAAGTCCTCCTCAGATACCGCCAGTCGCTCAGACTCTTTATTGTAAGCTTCCCTCTCAGCAGACTCCTCTAATGTTAGAGAATGGTCTTCCTCAGCCGTGTAGTCCTCAAATTGCATCTCGGCTAGTCGTGCTTCTTCCCGACTCTCTACACTCTTTCCATCAGGTATTATCGGCTGAGGCTGAGTTGTTTGTGGCTGATCTGCAAACAAAACCTCTAGGGAGCTTCTCGCTGCTTGCTGTGACGGGTTTGTTCTCTCAGGTTGTTGTTGTGAAAAGCCATCTAACTCGTTTTCTGTGGAGGAACCTACCTGACGGGTTTCACTTAGATCGAGATTGCCAGTTTCCTGGACAGGCGACTCAGCAGCCGTCAGGTCTTCAAAAACATCAGACGAGTCAAAACTCTCTCCTACATTAATGTCTACATCTATTAAAGGGGTATAAGGTTCTAGTTCGTCAGCGGCAAAGTTATCCCAGTCTTCATCGTTTTCTAACTCCGATGCCGATTTGCTATCAACCGGTGCGGCGGCAAATGGATCGGAGTCTTCCTCGAATTCATCCCAGTCATCATCCTCTTCCAGAGTTAATGACTCCATATCAGTAACGGGTAGCTCTTGTAAAGGCTCCGACTCTTCTACAACCCAGTCATCCCATTCGTCATCTTCTTCTAGATCCAGTGACTCCATCCTGGGAACCTGATTCTCTGGGTCTGGCGAGTCTTCCTCTTCGACTAAATCGCCCCAGTCTTCATCGTCTTGGGCAATTAACGGTTCGAGGGTTGATTCTACTGATGTTGGGGGGGACTGGAAATCTTCAAATGTCAGCTTTTCCCAATTTTGATCGACTAGTGGATCGGATGCTCCTGATTCAGGTTCTACCTCTTCAACTAAATCTGCTAAGTCTTCATCAGTTCGGGTGTTTAGCGGATCAATGTCTGGTTGAACTGTGGTTGGGGACGGGTCAAAATCTTCCCGTGTCAGTATTGCCCAATCTTGATTCTCAGGGGAATCTAATCCTACTGGGTCAGGCGACTGTTCTTCATCGATGAAGTTTCTCCAGTCTTCATCCATATCTGAGTCTAAAGCCTCTTGTTGCTCAGGTATCCCAACAGGCAAAGATTCCAGTAGATCTAAAACAGAGTCATCCCAATCGTCATCATCCGCCTCATCAGTGTCCTGATCCAACTCCTCTTGGCGATCGCCTGGTACAGTCAAAGAGGAGGTAAGTTCTTCAGGAAGGGGTTGTGGATCTTGGATGACTTCCTCAGTTAATGAGCTTGGACTCAAATCCAAGTCTTCAGCTGCCGATTGAGGGTCTGTTACTATTGTGGCATCAGTAATCTCTTGTGCAGGTGGCAGGAGTTGGTTCTCAACATCAGGTAATTCCGACCCACTGATGGGAGTTGCTACCCCCTGATAACCCATAGCAATCAAAACCTCAAATAGCTTTTGCAAACTCTTGAGGTTGTTCTGAATAATCTTATTGCTTTGGCTCGTTTGCTCGAAGTGGAATTGCCGTAGTTCTCTGTAGCGACCATTGCCAATAAATTGGTCGCCGATTTCATTTTCAACACGGCCTTCAATTACATTGATGCGGGTACGCAGGCGATGACCGGGTTTTGTTTCGGTTGTCTCAACAGCATCTTCTGCTGAAGGTACCCATGTCGTAATTTTTAACTCAACTGCTTTACTCAGAGCTAGGGTAAGAGCCTCAGTAAGGTTGCCTGCCTTGAGTTGTTCTCTAAAGTCATCGCTCGACGCCATAATAGTAGTCCCACTGATGTCAGGCGGTTCGCCCGGCTTCGTTAAGTGCAAAGATATTCTAGAATCCAGTCAAATTTTATTAGAAATTGAGGCAGAAAGCTCTCTAGCTAGGTTAACGCTTTGGTGATACGCGGATCGCTCATCTGTATTTGGCGATCGCTTCTTCAAGGTAAGTCGTCCTGACTGGATGGAGAAAGTACGGAGCTTCCAGACTCTCTTTGATGGGATATCTTCGCAGGTAGCTGGGATAAGGTGCTAGTCAAAACACTAAATAGCTGTTGCAAGTTTTCTAGATTGTGCTGGATCATCTGCGGTCCTTCTTGAACCTGCACTCTGTGAAATTGCTGTAATTCAGTGTAAGGACCATTACCGATAAACTGACTACCTACTTCATTGTCGATGTCACCATCCACAATATTGATTCGGGTTCGGATTCGACACTCAGCAGTTGGTCTATCTGTCTCGGCTGATGTTTTAGGGTCTGAGTTAGCTGAGGACACCCAGGTAGTAATTTCCAACTCAACGGCTTGACCCAGCGCTAAGGAGAGAGCATCAACAATCTTTCCTGCCTTAAGTTGTTCTTTGAAGTCGTCGCTGGTTGTCATAAGGTTACAATTGCCTCCAGCTTTGCAGTTAGCTCGAATATTAGACCACAAGTGCCTTGAATATAGCAGACCTCTCCCAACTTTAATAGTAGACTTAGCTCGACAGTCCTGGGTAGGAAATGGGGAGTGGGAAGAGCTTTTAGATAAGTCAAGTTTAACGACTACTGCCAAAAATCTGTGGCTTCATATCCCAGCTCAGTGAGCATCTGACGTAATAGAGGTAGGCTAAGACCAATTACATTAGTGTGGCAGCCTTCGAGTTTTTCAACGAAAAGTCCTCCTCGACCTTCTAGAGCGAAGCAACCTGCACAGTTGAGAGGTTCTCCAGTAGCTACGTAAGCCGCGATCGCCTGATCGCTGACATCGGCAAAGTATACTCGTGTAATCCCACAGCGTACTATAGTTTTGTCCTGAGATAAGTCAATTAAGACATGACCCGTGTAGAGGTCGCCGACAGTGCCCCGCATTAGCTGCCAACGAGCGATCGCTTCCTCTGCATCGGCTGGTTTCCCGTGAATCTCACCCTTCACGCTCAAAACCGAATCACAGCCTAAGACTAAAGCATCCTTATCCTTAAATTGCTCGGCAACCGTTTGTGCTTTGTAAGATGCCAGAGTCTGCACTAACTCAACTGGGTCACTTACCTGAACTTGAGCTTCATCAAAGTGGCTTTGGCAAACCACGGGTTCAATTCCAGCACTTTGCAATAAGCGTCTACGAGCTGGTGAAGCGGAGGCTAAGACAAACGTTGGGACAGATTTTACACCCATAATCATTCTTCAGTAGAGGCTAGATAGTTCGACGGCAGAGTAACGGTAAAGGTTGTCCCCATTCCGACAACACTATCTACAGTAATCTGACCTCTGTGCAAGTCCACACACTTTTTGACGATAGCTAATCCCAAACCTGTACCAGAAATTGTTCCAACGTTACTAGCTCGATGGAATGACTCAAATAGTCGTGGTCGATCTTCTTCTGGAATACCGATACCAGAATCTTGAATATAGAAACGGGCGATGCTCGAATTGTGTTCTCTGGTACTAGGTTGCGCTAGCTCTTTGAGCGTTGCAGTGCTTTTTTCATAGCCGTTTGCCGTAGAAGTTCCCAAAGGGTAGGACTGTACGGCATCAATACATTCAACGCCAAACCGAACCGTGCCACCTTCAGGAGAATATTTAACAGCATTTGAGAGTAAATTGGTCAAGATTTGTCGTAGTAGCTTTTCATCTAGGCAGACAGCAGCACTGTTGCCTCGAATGTTCATGGTAATGGTAGTTTGATTCTGGCTACCCAATCGCAAACCTTCCACCAGCTCCTGGCAAAATTGTTCTAAATCCAACGGTGCCGGGTTAAATTCGACGCGATTCTCCTCTGCTTGACCAATGAGCAGAACATCATTGACCAGGTGTGTCAGGTGAGTGGTACTTAACTGAATGCGCTGGAGATGAGTAAGTTTTTTCTCTGTTGACCATTTATTCTCGTAGTATTCGAGTAATTCGGCGGAAGACTGAATAATAGTCAGTGGGGTACGGTACTCGTGTGAAATTGTAGTAATGAGTCTGGATTTGAGTTCGTTAAGTTCTCGTTCTTTTTCTAAACTGTTGTGAAGTTCTGCTTCTATTCGCTTGCGATCGCTAATGTCTCGGATCACAACTTGAGCGGCTGGCATTTGTTGGTAGGTAAAGGGAACTGCTGCTACTTCGACATTGATAACCGTTCCATCGAGTCTAACTGCCTTCTGTTCCATTCGCTCGGATTGTATGTTTTCTTCCGTGAGCTTTCGTATCCGCTCTTGGACGATTCTCCGATAGTCTGGATGCACAAGATCCAGAACGGATCTGCCTATTAGCTCTTCTGGGCTTGTTGCACCGTAAAGCTTGATGGCTGCGCTGTTTACAAAGGCAAACCGTCCATTACTTTGGATGTAGATGGCATCAGGGCATAATTCTACGAGTTGTCGATAGCGTGCTTCGCTCTCATGTAGTCTCTCCTGTGCTTGCTTACGCTCTCGTATCTCTTTGAGCAGTTGTTCGTTTACCTGCTGTAAGCTTTGAGTCCGTTCAACAACTCGGCTTTCTAGTTCCTCCTTAGCTTGTTTGAGTGCTTCTTGAGCTAGCTTACGCTCGGTGATGTCCTCTATGAGTCCTTCAATAACAGGTTCAGCTTCGGTGATATTGAGGCTCTGACTCAAGGAAATCCAAATAGAACTGTCATCAACTCGACGTAATTCCACCTCGCGTTCGTGGTTTGAGCGTTGGAGTTCCGCTTCTGGCTGTAGGAGTTCGCGCCAATCTAAGCTTTGCGCTTCTTGCAAGGAACTCACACTTAATATACGCAGAAATGAGGCATTCCCCTCTAGTAGACATCCATCTAAGGTTGAACGAAAAACACCGACATTCAAACGATTCAGCAGCGTCTGTAAGCGCATCTCCAAGCGCTTGGCTCTGTATTCAGACTCAGCTCGTTGCAAAGCTGAACGTACCGCAACCGGTAGGCGAACGTAATGCTTGGCTGATTTAGGAACGAAATCATCTAGCCCAGCCTTCATGGCTTCGACAACAATCTCCAGGGTACTGCTATCACTGAACATGATTACTGGACAGTCGGGATAGGGGGATTTAATCTCCTGTAGAACTGTCAACCCATCATTCCAGCGTAGTTGGTAATCCGTGATTACTAAATCAAAATTGCCTGCGGTTAAGGCTTGGTTGAAGCCTTGTGCATCGATAATTTCCTCAACCTGTAGTTTAGGAAACTCACGGCTCAATTCACGGACGATCAAAAGGCGATCATTTGGAGTGTCGTCAATAAGGAGGATACGGTACATTTTGTGTTTTTAGAAGAAGCAAAATATAACTAGTGCAAAAAGGCAGCACTTCGACACGCTCAGTGACCGGGCAGGAGGTAGCACTTCGACACGCTCAGTGACCGGGCAGAAGGAAAGCAAGCTTGTGCTAGTAAGCTTTTGAACCTCTTTCAACTGGATAGTTATTTCTGCCACCCTGCACTAGGGTTTGTTTTCAAGTACGAAACTGAGATAGATGAACCTTTTACAAACCATAGACGAGCAAAACTGTGGTGTCTGCTGTCTTTTGATAGAAAAGTTGTGTTCGATCGCTTTAATCCCAAGAGATAGGAGCTATAGTTAGGCGATCGCATTCAGCCCACAATGCACATCAATATATAGTCTTCTAATGCTTGCCTATTTCCCTTTAAATATTCACCAACTGCCGGAATGTATAAGGGGTGATTGGGTCTGGGTTCGATGGGAAAGTATTTCGGCCAGTAGCCATACTTGCCTAAGATACTCCAGAGAATAAATCTTGCTGCGTGTCCGTTGCCATTTGCATAGGGATGCACTCGCAGAACTTCTGCAAAAATTGCACAGGCAAAGGCTACTGTGTTTAGTAGTTTATCTTCAGGAGAAACTTGAGCATCGGGAAGTTGATGTGTCGCATCTAATGCCTTCATGCCTTCTCGAACCCATTGGGCAATTTTCTCCATCCTTTCCTCAACTAGAAAAGGAGGAAACCCTACACTGGAATTTCCCTCTATACCTGCATAATAGTTCTTCAGGCAGTGAAAATCTTCTCCTCGATAATGACCCGCGTAGTAAATCTGTTCCCTAGGTACCAATAGACTGAAAAGGTAGCTATGAATGGGTCGGGAGTCAGCCGCATTTTCAACGAAGTCAAGCTCTTGCTGATAGAGCTGAAGGATAATATCTTCTGATCTTTCCTTGAGGATTACCTTCCGTTTCGGATGCTCGGCATATTCCCAGGCTGGACAATCACAATCAGGAGGATGCATCCTTAATTAAATAAAAGCAGCACTAATCAACGGCATCTGCAACATCATCGGCTAAACTTTTTGCCAGATATCTAATATCTTCTTTTGCGCGATTGTTTAAAGCTATTAAAGCTTTTCGAGCTAGTTCGCGTTGGTTTCCCGAAGAACACAGGGGCTTGAATGAATGCAGTTGTTGCAGTATCTCTGGAAGCCTCTCTCTAACGCGATCGGGTTGGTAAGGGAACGTTAGCGATTGGTTATTGAATTTCTTAGCATAAATACTAGTTAACCTCGTTCCCTCATCGTAATTTTTAAGGTTTTGGGGAGAAAACCTTAAGTTTGTCAGATCTATAGAGCTTGGAAAACAGTTGTCTGAACTAAAATCTTTGCTCATAATTTAAGCATCCTTATGGTCTAGCATCTCGTCCGTTATTTTCACTATATAGCGTTAATTTTGGCGAGAGTGCTATTAATTGGGCACTGTAATATCGTGCCCAATTAATAACACTATACTAATTTCGATGCCAAACAGTTATACCTCCTGGCTTATCAATTAGGGTAATGCCTTTGGATTGAAGTTCATTGCGGATGCGATCGCCCTCCGCAAAGTTTTTCGCTTTCCGCGCATCAGCACGCTGCTGAATCATCGCCTCAATATCAGCATCACTTAAACCATCAGCAGACTCTATTGCCTCCTCTGGTTTGGCTGCCAAACCGAACACATCCGCCAACGTCACCAAGGTGTGCCATTGCTTCTCTAACTCTTGAGGAGAGGTTTTAGTTTCCCCTTCATGCACGAGGATATTCCCCTCACGTTGTAAATTCTTGGCAAGTTCAAACAAGACAGCTACACCTCCGGCGAAGTTGAAGTCGTCATCCACTGCCTCATTAAATCTCTCTACCACAACATCTTGAAGGGGCGACGCATGCGTCGCCCCTACACCATTTACGGTGAGCTTGCCGAATCCGTCAGACATCCAACCTAGTTTTTCGCCATGCTGATAACCAAATAGCAGTCCTTCCTTAAGAGTTTGCCAACCATTAGTAGCTGACTCTAAAGCATCATCCGAAAAATCAATTGGCTTGTGGTAATGTGCCATCAGCACAAATAGCCGCACTGCCATCGGGTCAACGGGTCGGTCAAGTAAATC
>DATNQT010000073.1:0-7817 GCA_036703885.1 Candidatus Sericytochromatia bacterium | reverse complement strand
GTTTCTTTCTGTGCTGCTAATGTTGCTTGACTTGTTTCTTCATAAGCTGCCAATGTCGAGTGGGCGCAACAGGCAGCAGCACAAGTAATCGTACTCATCTCTTTATGGTGAGAATCGGTGATACTTCAATTATCTCGCAAGAGAGTTAGTTAGTGTACGGGTACAACAGTTAACTAGATGATTTGTCCGCTTTAGGTTTTAAGCGCCAACCCGGTTTAACAACCTGACGCGCACGGGCAATCACTAAGGAAGCATCGGGGACATCTTCTGTCACTGTAGAACCCGCCGCCACGTTAACATCTTCTCCCAATGTCACTGGCGCGACAAGGACGCTATTTGAGCCAGTTTTGCTGCGATCGCCTATTTTGGTGCGATGTTTGTTTACTCCATCGTAGTTCGCGGTAATCGTACCCGCTCCTATATTGACGCGATCGCCTGTGGTGGTATCTCCTAGATAAGATAGGTGAGCTACATTTGTGCGATCGCCTAATGTTGTATTTTTCAGCTCTACAAAATTCCCAAGACGGCAGGACTCCCCTACTTCTACATGACCGCGCAGATGCGAATAGGGGCCAATCCGAGTGCCATCTTTAACAACACTGTCACTCACAACCGAATACAGAACCGTCACATTCTTGCCAATCTGACTATTTTCAATCAGACTACCGGGACCGATGCGACTCCCCGAAGCGATCGCTGTTTGACCTCGCAGATGGGTTTGAGGTTCAATAATCACGTCGGGTTGCAATTCCACCGTGTCATCAATCGTAATACTAGCTGGGTCGATTAAAGTTACACCACGCTCCATCCAGGAATCTTTTACCCGTGCTTGTAAAATCTCATAAGCCGTCGCCAATTGCTTGCGGTCATTAATACCCAGGATTTCCTGGTAGTCCTCAACATCTACCACCATTACTGGGTCTAAGTAGTTGACAGCATCTGTAATGTAGTACTCCTTCTGGTCATTGTTCGCCTGTAATTGCGGCAGTACTTTTGCCAGTTGGAGCCAGTTGAAGCAATAGACACCAGCATTTATGCGGCGGTTTTGCTTTTGAGCCGTTGTGCAATCCCGATCTTCCACAATTTGTGTAAGTTGGTCTTGACCATCACTAAAAACGCGCCCGTAGCCTTTAGGATTAGGAACCTGGGCGGTAAGAAGAGTTGCAGCGTTCCGATGGGCTTTATGGGTTTCCAACAGTTGTTTAATCGTGTTGGGTCGTAATAAAGGGACATCACCATTCAAGAGCAACAAGTCCCCCGCGAATCCGTCCAGATGACGTAGGAGTTGTTGAGCTGCATGACCTGTTCCCAATTGCTCGGTCTGTTCAACAAATTCAAGATCAGTAAAAGCAGCCAAGGATTGTTTAACTTGTTCACCCTGATAGCCAACAATTACCAAACGCCGCGAGGGTTCAATTACAAGACAACTGTTGAGAACTCGCTCAACCAGCGAGACCGAACCCAAATTATGACAGACCTTCGGTAGGTCAGATTTCATCCGAGTCCCACGTCCTGCCGCTAGAATTGCTACTGCAACCATGATTTAGCTATTCAGCTTCCAGCTATCAGCTTTCAGATTTTTGCTCACTGATAATAGCACCTGCTTTGCACGAAGAGGCTACTACCCATTGGCGGAAGTCAAAAGCCAAGGCGTTTTCCCTAAAACCTAACACCAAGACACAGGGGTAGCACTCAGCACTCAGCACTACTAAAGGCTGACCGTTCAGCATTCAAAGGAGATGCTGATGTTTCCTCCATCTGAGCCGATTTAATAAAAGCTGTAAACTGCTGGACCAGCTTCGGATTACGCCAGCCTTTTTCTGTTTCCTGAGCAATGATTTCTAAAGCTTCTTCTGGGGTAAATGCACGTTTGTAAGGACGTTCGCTGGTTAAGGCGTCGTAGATATCGATGATTTGAAAGACTTGAGCCAGATAAGGAATTGCATTACCAGCCAAACCATCGGGATAACCACTGCCGTCCCAGCGCTCGTGGTGATGGCGAATAATTGGCATAACGCCATGCATAGTTCGCAGTGGCTTGCAGATTTTTTCGCCAATCGTGACATGGAGGATCATAATCTCCCGCTCTTCGGGGGTAAATGAGCCTTTTTTCAGTAGCACTGCATCGGGAATTCCAACTTTGCCGATGTCATGGAGATAGCCACCCCACATGAGATTCCGAATGTCTGTTCTTGGAAGCTGGATATATTCACCAAAAGCTTTACCCATCGAAACCAATCGTTCGCAGTGGTCACCTGTGTTGGGGTCACGGCTTTCAACAGCTCTAGCGATGGAGAATAGTACTTGTTCGGCGTGGTCTAAATCTTCATTTAGGCGCTTTTGACGAACGAGGGACTTAACCCGTGCCGAGAGTTCCAGCCGATCGAAGGGTTTGGAGAGAAAGTCATCTCCTCCAGCTTCAATCCCCATGATGCGCGATCGCCTATCGTTAAGCGCGGTGATAAATACCACTGGAATTAGGCGAGTTTGTTCATCTTCTTTAAGACGCTGACACACCTCAAACCCATCCATCCCTGGCATCATTACGTCCAGGAGAATTAAATCGGGATTGCCCTCTACAACACGCTTTAGCCCCGCTGGTCCACTGTCTGCCTCCAGTACTTCATATCCCTCTACTGATAAGAGCGCTACGGCTGTCATCCGGCTGGAGGAATGATCGTCAATAACCAGAATTTTGGGTCGGTCAGAATCTAAAGCAATTAGGTCGGAAGAACTTGTTCCAGATCTTGATAAAGACGAGGTATCTGAGAAGTCAAGCATGGTCTTACGCAGGCATAGCCATTGAGTATGCTCTCCAAAGAGCATAGATTTGCCATCAGGGTTTCTATGACCATTGAGTGCAAAACTCTTTACAGGGTCATTGTATTTTAAGCTGTACTATGTCTGATTTCACAAGCTAAGTTAGTTATTCTCAATACTCTTTAGAGAGAGAATTTTAGGAGCGACTCCCCTTCACGATTTCGCACAAGGTAATGAGCAAAGCCCTCTGTTGTCACTCATCATCCTTGCTCTTGGCTCTGGCGCACTCAGCACTCAGCACTTTCAACTTCGACCACCGCTTATGCCAACGAGAGCTTGGCTCTAGGGAAGATGCCTGTTGCTCAATTTGACGGCGCTGCAAAATGACTTCGGCAGAGTCACATAGTTGAGGGTCGCGGTAAGGAATGGCAGCACGAGTCTGTAAATGTTCTTGCGATCGCTCAGATAGAGGCGGTAAATTATCGTCGGTGAAGCTAGCCAGAGTTCCTGGTTGCCGATTGCCGACCTGTAACGTTGTACCAATTTTGAACCCAGCTGCTATGAGGGCGCTGCGTACAGATGCCGCACAGGAGTAGGTAGCCAGTCTTCCATCTGGCGCACAGCAGCTAGTTAACTGCCCAAGAAATTCTACTGTCCATAATTGAGGGCAACGGGGAGGCGAAAAGGGGTCGAGAAAAATTGCATCGACCTGGAAGTTCGACTGACGCAACTGCTGTATTGTTGTTCTGGCGTCACCGAGATACAGTTGAGCGTGAAACTGGTTAGTTTGAACTTGAAGGGAGGTTGCCAGAACTTCCAGCAGTTGGGGGATAGGCTGAGTGTAGTTATTGAGTAAATGATGTGCGATCGCCGCTTTTGGCACAGCTGGGTCTAATTCTAGGGCAACTAGCTCAACCCGACAGTTAGGATTATGCGCCCATATTACTTCTAGGGCACAAGCGGTGTTGTAGCCTAGACCATAACAGACATCAAGCAGCCGCAGTACGGGCTGTTGAGCTTTTTGTGCTAGCTGGCATGGCTCTACAAATTTTAATAAGGCTTCTTCTTTTGCACCTTGAATACTATGAAATGATTCACCAATCTCTTCTGAGAAGAAGGTAAATGAGCCATCAGCCGTTGGTTGTGGGGTGAAGGCGCTGAAGTCCGGCATCACTCAAATAGAAACTAAGAGCTAAATCAAAGTCTGTCTCTCAGTTTAATGAGCAGGTTTGAGAGTATGTCGCCAGAAGGTAAATATTTTTAATTGTTTAGAGATAGGCGATCGCAGATCTAAGCTAGGTGCTCGATGCCAATACTGAGATAATCCTTCCTGCCCTCCTCGCCGACAGCCACATCTCAAAGTCCTGTTATAGTATTTTAGACAAACTTTTTAATTTGGCATCTGTCTTTAAGAATAATAAATTCAACTCATTAACTAATCTTAACTAATTATTCAGATTTAGTAGACGCTCTTATAGTACTATTTTGCGTAATTATCCTTAGAAACCTCTTAGCCCAAACCATACTCTTCAAAATGAGTCCGTGGTAACGAATTAGGTGAGCTTTGACCTGCCGCAGGAGAATCTTTCCGGAAATCAAACGTCTGAAAGCTTGAAAACTCTACTTCTGCTGTAAATAGCGTGCCAAAAACTCCAACCTACGTAGAAGCCCAAGGCTGGGTCATCAATGAAAAGGGCGAAGTAATCCTTACTGCCCAAGCCCCGACTGTCACGCCCCCCAATCCTACGCTGACCCCAGCTAATGTCTGCAATGGCTCATAGATTTCTCCTAAACCAATACTCATCTCTATTGCCGTTAGGTCTATTGGTGTTAACCAGTGGCTTAAATGCTGGGCAGACAACAGCACAGACGATTAACCCAGAAAAAGCTGAGGACGCTTCGTTAGAGACGGCTGGAGCTTTAATCAGAACCTGGAGATTAGAGGTTAAGGAAAACTCTGAGTTTTCCATAGCCTCAAAAGATAGCCAAGACAGCCGTGAAAGTAATTCTACGGCTCATAGCTCAAGTCCATTTCAAACTAAATCCTTTGTTGAGTCAGTTGTTAGTCCTCTTGAGAGGACTTGGGATATTAGCCAAGGAATTGATTCCCTGACGAGCGGACGGGCAGGTACAAGATTTGAGGAGAAGAAAGAAGAACCAATCCAGCAAGTTGCATCACAAGCCAATATTCCTACAACCCCTAGCCCCGCTCAAATTGCCCAAGTTCCTAATCCAGTCGCGCAACAACCAACAATACCCGACACTCGTCCTGTACCCAACATTCAGGGCGTCCCAATCCCACCTCAAAACTTACCAAGACAACCCGATCGCACTCAACCGCCATCTCAAGAGCCAATTAGCCCTCCCCCCCCGACTCCATTACCTCCTCCAGAACAGTTACTAGAGTCTCCGTCCTCAATTCCCCCCAACCCTCAAGCAATCCCTGGTAAAGTTCCGGAAAACATTGTGGTGGATCGGTTTGAATTTGAGGGTAATACGGCAATTAGCAGTGAGGAATTAGCGGCTGTAACGGCTCCCTTTACCAAAAAACCTATTTCATTTGCTGAATTATTCCAAGCCCGCGCCGCTGTAACCGACCTTTATCTGAAACGGGGATATATTACCTCTGGCGCTTTGATTCCGCCCCAACAGCTTCAAGGGGGCGTGGTCAAAATTCAGGTAATTGAAGGGGGCTTAGAAGCGATTAATGTGAGGGGAACGCAACGGCTGAACCCAGAATACGTGCGATCGCGTTTGAGAATTGCCACAGACAAGCCCCTAAATCGCGATCGCCTCCTAGAAGCACTGCAATTACTGCAACTCAATCCTCTGATTCAAAATATCTCTGCGGAACTGGCAGCAGGTACAGAACCGGGAGCGAATTTGCTAGACGTGCAGGTCACTGAGGCAAAAACCTTTAATGTTCAAATCGGGTTAGATAATAACCGAGCACCCAGCGTCGGGACTTTCCGCCGTCGAGTACAGATTAACCAAGCTAACTTATTCGGGCTAGGGGATGGACTAAACCTAGGTTACAGCAATACTGATGGGAGCAATAGCATCGATCTCGGTTATACCCTACCCATCAATCCCCGAAATGGCACGCTTAGATTTAGCTACGGCATCACGAAAAGCAATGTAGTTGAGCCGCCTTTTGATCGGATTGATATCAGATCCAATTCTAACTACTACGAACTAAGCCTGCGTCAGCCCCTTCTACAAACCCCTAGCCAAGAATTGGCATTAGGTCTGACGGCGACGCGCCAGGAAACCGATACGTCGGTTTTGGAGATTCCTTTCCCACTCTCCGCAGGAGCAGATGACCGGGGGCGTACTCGCATCTCAGCCTTACGATTTTTTCAGGAATGGACGAAGCGCACTAGCCGTGAAGTCATCGCTGCCCGTTCTCAATTCAGTGTCGGACTGGACGTACTCAACGCAACTATCAACAAAGAAGCACCTGATAGCCGCTTCTTTTCCTGGCGAGGACAGGCGCAGTGGGTACGTCTTTTAGCTCCAGAAACGTTGTTACTACTTCGCGCCGACGTGCAACTGGCAGACAGGGCACTTGTGCCGTTGGAGCAATTTGGTTTGGGGGGTCAAGAAAGCGTCCGGGGTTACCGCCAGGATATTCTCTTACAGGATAATGGCGCATTAGCCTCTGCTGAGGTGCGTATTCCAATCGTTCGCATCCCGCAGTGGAATGCTCTATTACAGGTTGCACCGTTTCTCGATTTCGGCAGCGCTTGGACGAGTTCAGGTAATCAAAATCCAGACCCGAATATTTTAGTATCGACTGGACTTGGTTTGCAGTTGCAATTAGGCGATCGCCTCTCAGTTCGTTTGGATTATGGTATTCCCCTAGTGTCCGTGTCTTCGAGGAAACGATCGTGGCAAGAAAACGGCTTTTATTTTTCCATCGTCGCCACTCCTTTCACTTTCTAAAGCAGGTAAGCAGGCGGAAAAAAGGCAGAAGGCAGCACTTCGACACGCTCAGTGACCGGGCAGAGGGCAGACGGTTTTACCTTCTGCCGAGGGCACAAGCGGTCTTTCGATTTATAGGTAGCAAGGGTCACAATCCTCTTCTGAACGGAACCTTCTGCCTTCCCTTCAAATGGACTCTATCTATGAGCAAGGGATTTAAAGCCCTGCTAGGTAAGGCAAATGGGCGTAAGATTTCAGTTTGGCTTTTTCTTATTTCCTTTTTCCTCGTTCAATCGCTGGCGCTGTTTTTTGGAACGGGACGAGTGACTGTTGCGGCACAAATTCCTGCGGTAGAAACGGTGGTTCAAACACCCGCAAGAGAAACACTGCTAGAACGGGGTAAGGTTTTATATGATGCCAGACAGTTCTCCGAGGCTGTAGCGGTTTTACAGCAGGCAGTTGCTGCCTTCAAGGCTGAGGGAGATGGGTTGAGGGAAGCGATCGCATTGAGCAATCTTGCTTTGGCTTATCAGCAACTCGGTTCCTGGTCTGAAGCCGAACAAGCCCTAACCGACAGTCTTAAACTATTGCAATCTGGGGAAAATGTCGCCAAGTCTAAAAGTGGCACCTCAGACACCACAAAAATTCTCGCTCAAACTCTGGAGATTCAAGGTCGCTTACAACTGTCTTTAGGAAAGGCGGAACAAGCTCTAACGACTTGGCAACAAGCGAGTAATACTTATGCTCAAATCGGCGATCGAGACGGTATAGCTCAGAGCAAGATTAATCAAGCTCAGGCTCTGCAAAATATGGGCTTGAACCCTAGGGCTTGCACGACAATACTAAATGCTTTGGGGATTGATAATCAGGAGTGTAAGCTATCAGCTCAACAACTTCAAACCCTCAAAGCTCAACCCGCTTCCTCTCTCAACGCTTTGGGATTGCGTAGCTTGGGTGATACCTTGCAATTAGTAGGCGACCTCAAGCAATCCGAGGCGGTTTTAAAGCAGAGTTTGGAAGTTGCTGAAGGCTTGAAATTACCTGCCGATATCAGTGCGGCGCTATTGGGCTTGGGTAATAATGCCCGTGCCCAACGGAGGCAAAATACTGACAAAAACCAAGCGACTTATACT
>DATNQT010000072.1:0-4787 GCA_036703885.1 Candidatus Sericytochromatia bacterium | reverse complement strand
GGAAAACATAGTCACGTTATTCTGGCTTTAATCACTGATCGCATTCAAACGGATTTGCTAGAAACTGACATAGTCTTCGATACCAATCATCCAGACTTTGCTGCCAGTGGGTTGCATAAACCATCTACTATCAAGTTGGATCATCTAGTAACAGTGCGTGAATCGCTGATTCAGCGGACACTAGGGGCTTTGTCATCAGCTACACAAGACCAGATTGCTGAAAAGTTGTGCAAGCTACTCAGGGAGTGATGGCAGCTCAAAACTTAAACGTAAGATGAAGAATCTTGATATCACAAAGGTTGCTGTTATGCTGGGCATAGCCAAGTTGACAAGAGTAATCCTTGAGATCTAGTAACCAACTTTCAATCTACAACCTGACAAGATAGAGAGAGATAGTTAAAACAGACTGAGATTTTGAAACCATTGGGGTGATGAGGGTTTCAGGCGTTGCTTGTGGGGTAGAGCCTATCTGCTTCAAGCAGCACTTTGCGATCGCTTCATCGCTGGGTGCAGTATTTTCTCTACTTAGTGGCACAATATAAGTTTCAGATCTCCCGAATCCCCTGCTGAGTGCCTTGACTGTTGGGAGATCTTGGCATCTCAGCAAACCACCTAATCTTAAGCTTTATCAGGGTTGTCATCTCCCTGCTGGTTGAAGCTTGTGCATCGCAGCCGATGAAGTCAATGGAGTTCACGTCAGAACTCTGTTGTCACCCCTAGCTGCAAGCACTCCAGTAGAGGGAATGTTTTCCTTTTCGGTTGTCAGGTGTACATTTACTAATTTACGAAACACTTACACAGCCCAATAAAACAAGTATTAAAACGTCAATCCCCAACCATGCAGACTACCGAAAAAACCGAACCGAAACTTTTAGATCTCAAAACCCGCCTTAGTGAAGTTAATGATATTGAATCGGCTGCCTCTCTGTTGTACTGGGATCAGGCGACTTATATGCCTCCCGGTGGTGCAGCGGCGCGAGGACGGCAGCTGGCAACTCTACAACAAATTTCCCACAGTAAGTTTACTGAACCCGTGATCGGTCAGTTGCTAGAAGATTTACGCCCCCTAGAAGAAAGCCTACCCTACTACTCTGACGAAGCCAGTCTAATCCGCATCACTAGAAGAAAGTACGAGACAGCCGTGCGGGTGCCAGCTAAATTTATGGCGGAGTTCTCGATGCATCGGACGGAATCTTACGAAGCATGGGCGACAGCGCGTCCAGCGAATAACTTTGCTCTCGTGCAGCCTTACCTGGAAAAAACTCTGGATATGAGCCGGGAATTAGCCAACTTTTTTCCCGGTTACGAGCATATTGCCGACCCGTTGATTGACTTTGCCGACTACGGCATGAAGGCATCCTTTTTGCGATCGCTCTTTGCAGAGTTACGCCAGGAACTAGTGCCCATCGTTGAAGCCATTACATCCCAAGACTCGGTTGATGATACCTGCTTACGCCAATTTTACCCCGAAGCCCAGCAGCTAGACTTCTCCCTCAAGGTACTAGAGCAACTGGGTTATGACTTCCAACGAGGGCGTCAAGACAAAACCCACCACCCATTCATGATCAACTTCTCGGTTGGTGATGTGCGTATTACAACCCGCGTCTACGAAAATGACTTGGGTCAGGCACTATTTAGCACCATACATGAGATGGGTCACGCCCTCTACGAACAAGGCATTAACCGCGAGTATGAAGGCACGCCCCTTGCTGGGGGAACATCCTCCGGCGTTCATGAAAGCCAATCGCGACTTTGGGAAAATATGGTAGGGCGGAGTCACGGTTTCTGGAAATACTTCTATCCCCAGCTACAAGCTGCCTTCCCCACACAGTTGGGTAATGTTTCCCTGGATACCTTCTACCGTGCCATCAATAAAGTTGGGAAATCCCTGATTCGTACCGATGCCGACGAGGTTACTTACAATCTCCACGTCATGATCCGCTTCGACCTAGAACTGCAAATGCTCGAAGGAAGTCTGGAGGTTCGCGACCTCCCCGAAGCTTGGAACGAACGCTATCGCTCCGATCTAGGAATTGTTCCTCAAACAGATCGCGATGGTGTATTACAGGATGTACACTGGTACACGGGTCAGATTGGGGGAATGTTTCAGGGCTACACCTTAGGCAACTTAATCAGCGCCCAGTTTTTTGAAGCAGCGTTGGAGGCTCATCCAGAAATTTCATCAGAAATTGCACAAGGTCACTGTATTACACTGCATAATTGGTTAAAAGATAAAATCTACCAACACGGCTGCAAGTACACTGCAACCGAACTGATCAGGGGCGTCACCGGTGCTAATTTACGCATCGATCCGTTCATCCGTTACATCCAGAGAAAGTACGGACAACTTTACACCTTATAAAAGTTGTCTGTTTTAACGTGTGTCTATCTAAGGGAATAAGTCTTCCTGGCAGCAATTTGTAAATTGTTGTTAGTACCGATCTATATACTTTTTGGGAGTTGCTCATGCTCAATCTGATCCAGGACGTTCTTGATAGTGATGAGAAAAGCGATCTACGGCAGTTTGCTCGCCAGTTACGTAATTCAGAGCATAAATATCTACTGCGAAACGAGATTGTTACCGCTTTTTCTGAATACTGCGCCAGCCACAAAAAACCGGAATATTTTTATCAGTCTTCTCATCTAGGACAACTAGTGTATTACACCCAGGAAATTATCCTGGAGAACGAAACCCTCTACCTGATCATCCGACCGAAAATTGCTTCCCAAGAAGTTTTCCGAGTTTTAGAAGACCTGACGGTTGAGCCAGTGTCAGTACAGGAACTGTTGGATTTACGCGATCGCCTAGTCAACCGCTTCCATCCCAACGAAGGAGACCTCCTCGAACTCGATTTCCAGCCGTTCTACGACTACACCCCAACGATTCGCGACCCCAAAAATATCGGCAAGGGCGTCCGCTTTCTGAATCGCTACCTGTCCAGTAAGCTCTTTCAAGACCCTCGACAGTGGCTGGAGTCTTTGTACTCATTTTTGAGCCTCCACAGCTTCCAGGGCACCCAGCTACTGATTAACGGGCGCATTAAAAGCCAACAGCAACTCTCCGATCAGGTGAAGAAGGCATTGCTGTTTGTTAGCGATCGCCCCGAACAAGAACCTTACGACGAATTTCGCTATAAGCTGCAAGAAATGGGCTTTGAAGCGGGTTGGGGTAACACCGCCTATCGCGTGCGGGAAACGCTGGAGATGCTCGATGAACTCATTGACTCTCCCGATGACGAGGTACTCGAACAGTTCCTCTCCCGCATCCCGATGATCTTTCGCATTGTCCTTGTCTCTATCCACGGTTGGTTTGGGCAAGAAGGCGTCCTAGGCCGTCCGGATACTGGCGGTCAGGTGGTCTACGTCCTCGACCAAGCGCGGAGTTTAGAAAAGCAGCTGCAAGAGGACATCGAACTGGCTGGATTAAATACATCGGAAGTTCAGCCCAAGGTAATTATCCTCAGCCGCTTGATTCCCAATAACGATGGCACCCGTTGTAACGAACGTTTAGAAAAAGTTCACGGCACTGATAATGCTTGGATTTTGCGGGTACCTTTGCGGGAATTTAATCCCAACATGACCCAGAACTGGATTTCCCGGTTTGAGTTTTGGCCGTATCTAGAAACTTACGCGGTTGATGCGGAAAAAGAACTGCTGGCAGAATTCCAAGGTCGCCCAGACTTAATCGTTGGTAACTATACCGATGGAAATTTGGTCGCCTTCCTGCTGGCGCGACGGCTGAAGGTGACCCAGTGTATCATTGCCCACGCCTTAGAAAAGTCCAAATACTTGTTCAGTAACCTCTACTGGAACGACTTAGAGGAGAAGTACCACTTCTCACTACAATTCACCGCTGACTTGATTGCGATGAATGCCGCGAACTTCATCATCAGCAGTACCTACCAAGAAATTGTAGGAACGCCAGATAGCGTCGGTCAGTACGAGTCCTACAAGTGTTTCACGATGCCAGACTTGTATCACGTTGTGAATGGGATTGAGCTATTCTCTCCCAAGTTCAACGTCGTGCCGCCTGGGGTCAATGAGAGCATATACTTCCCTTACACCCGCACCGAAGACAGGATTCCAGATGCGGCTCAACGGCTTGAAGAACTGCTGTTCACGCAAGAAGACCCTGTCCATGTTTTTGGCACACTTGATGACCCCAGCAAGCGTCCTCTCTTCTCAATGGCGCGTCTTGATCGCATTAAGAACTTGACGGGCTTAGTAGAATGCTTTGGCAAGAGCAAGGAGTTGCAGGAGCGTTGTAACCTGATTTTAGTTGCCGGGAAGTTGCGCGTTGAGGAATCCGACGACAACGAAGAAAAGGACGAAATTGTCAAGCTCTACCGGATTATTGAGGAGTACAAGCTCCAAGGCAAGATACGCTGGCTGGGTGTGCGCCTAGCGAAGACTGATTCGGGCGAGATTTATCGGGTAATTGCTGATCGCAAAGGCGTTTTTGTTCAACCGGCACTGTTTGAAGCCTTTGGTCTGACGATTTTAGAATCGATGATTTCCGGAGTGCCTACCATTGGTACTCAGTTTGGGGGACCATTGGAGATTATTCAGGACAACGTAAATGGATTTTTGATCAACCCCACTAACCACGAAACCATGGCGCAGAAAATTCTGGACTTTGTCTCCAAGTGCGACCAAGACCCCAGCTATTGGGAGAAAATTGCTCATCAAGGTATAGAGCGGGTTTATAGCACCTACACCTGGAAAATCCACACGACACGGTTGCTGTCGTTGGCACGGATTTATGGATTCTGGAACTATACCTCTCA
>DATNQT010000071.1:0-7726 GCA_036703885.1 Candidatus Sericytochromatia bacterium | reverse complement strand
CAAACTAAGTCCGACGCGGACTGATGGAAAAACTACCGCTGTTAGTTACAGCTTCAAACCCCGCATGGTAGAAACATCCCTAATAGTTTATAAATATGTTTGGTTAAACTGCATCAAAATCAAACAGGAACATTTCTGATGGTACAACCAAGCTTTCCCCACCTCCGAGACTCTCCAAAACTATCAAGGGATTGGAGTTCCCGATGAAAGTCGGGCAGTGATTTTATAACGCGGCGGCGATGAATTGCTGCTCTCAAAAGCGGACGATCGCTTTATCGTTCCATTGCCGATGCTAGTTGGTATGTGTTAACCCAAAAACTTGAATATGTGGCTGCAAAGTCAGGCAAGAAACTATACAGGGTTTACCCTCGGCATACCAGTGCGATCGAACGGGCTTCTCGGGGGGGTTTTTGTCGGGGTTTCCCGGGTAGAAGTTCGGCCCGAATCAGAATTTGACTAAGAGAGAGGCGATCGTGTCTTTGGTTAACGGTTTGGCACTTAAGGGCGGCAATCCTGATTCTTTGAAAGTTTACACCCATCGCTCTGAGATTGCTAATTTTGCTTTAAGTGCGATCGCCACAGCAACTGCTTTGAAGATTGTGGTTAATAATCCTTCCCACGATTGGCTTTCGCCGCAGCGGGATATCACCCGCGGTGAGATTACGGCTTTGATTTACCAGACTTTGGTGGCAATTAATCGGGCAAAGGCGATCGATTCTCCCTACATTGTCTAGCCAAAAACAGTAAAACTGGTTCGATCGTTCCGACTTCAGTCCTCATAAAATCCGAGGACTGAAGCTGCTATAATTGGCGGCGAGTCAAACCACTTTTTGCGTAAGTCCTGACGAAGCGATCGCTTTTGTGATGATAGCTTGACATATCGAGTTACTTTCCCGGAAATCCAGGGTTTCAGACTGCGAATCAAAAACAGTCCGGACTATTGCAATAAGATGAGTTACATCTGCCGAATATGAGCCAAAACTGCGCGTAGTGAATCAGAGAGATTGGGAAAGCCGATAGTCAAGGAGAATGAATTTTTGTAAACGTTTGCGAAAATCGCGAACAGGACTGTGGAACAGACCTATATAATAACCAAATCACCCGTCAAGCCCAGACTTTTGATCGAAATCATTAATTAATAGACTCTTTTCACTCATTTTGAAAATAGCCAAAACTTTGGCGTTCGGATCTTCAAGATGCGTCTTTTGACTGAAGCTACCTTGTAAAAAGAAAAAACTCAACTGCCAAAAATATCGTTGGAACTCTTCGGCCATAGTCGCGTATACGAAATCAAAGACGACCTAGCTATTAAAGTTACGGAGACTAATGGGCAAGTAAAAGCATTAATTGATGCTTTAAGGTTCAGTGTGGCTAAAACATATCATATTCATCCTCCAGACGAACAACCCCCTGAAGTGGTAGAACGCAGAGGTTCAAAGCATATCAATCAAGAAGGCTTCAAGCTTCTCACTACCTTTGAAGGATGTGAACTCACTGCTTATGATGATGGCGGTGGAGTTTGGACAATTGGTTGCGGACACACTGGCGATGATGTTTATCCAGGACTGACTATTAGCCAAACGCAAGCAGAAGAATTGCTGAGGGAAGATTTAGAAAAGTTTGAATCCTATGTTGAGGATGCCGTTGAAGTTGAGATCGATAACAACCAGTTTTCTGCACTGGTTTGCTTCTGCTTCAACGTGGGCCCAGGTACAGAAGGTTTTGGAGGTTCAACTCTTCTGAAGCTATTGAACAACGGAGATTATCAAGGAGCAGCCAATCAGTTTCCTGTGTGGAATAAAGTCAATGGTGAACCCTGGCGCTTGGCTGACACGCAGGCGCTTGGTTGAGCAAGCTCTGTTTTTAGGAATGCCTGCTGTTCGGGTTCTCACACTTACCGAGCCAATAATGCAAGGTGAGGATGTGCGTCAAGTGCAAGAAGCGCCGATCGCGGCAGGAATAAATGTTTCAGCAGATGGCGTTTTTGGTAAAGACACCGATAATGCTGTGCGACAGTTTCAACAGCAAAAATGGCTAACGGCGGATGGTGTTGTCGGTGTCCAAACACGCAAAGAATTGGGACTATAAAATCGATTGTGTAACCAATTAGACTGACACAATCAAGTAATTTTCACAAGCTCTGTGGAGGTAAGGTGCGGTGTGCATCGCCCACGGATAGAGTTTATGAATCCAGGACTGACCAAATTCAAATTGATTGGATAAAACCATGACTAACTCAAGGGACATTCTATTTAATCAACCTGTAATTATCGAAGCCTGTGAAGAATTTGTCCAACGGGATATGTTGGAACTTAGAGGCAGTTTCCCGGGATTGCTCCAAGATGCCCCCATGTCTTCGACTGCGGTGGTGAATGGCTTATCTCAACAGTTGATTTATCAACTACAACTGATGATGCCAGATGCCTTTGTCAGTTTTGATGACCTTAATGTAGACTTGCTGGATGCAGCTTTTCCCTACGTACAAACCCCGGCAAAAGAGGCACTTCAGAGAGCCATTCAAGATCGAGGTCAAACGATTCAGGTGAACTCTGCCTACCGCACGATCGCCCAGCAAATGTTATTGTATAACGATCGCTTCAACAACTCTAATCCTGTAGCGCCACCAGGCACCAGCAATCATCAAACAGGGCTAGCGATCGACATTGAAGATGCCAGAGGCTGGGAATCTTATTTGATGGAATATGGCTGGCATCCATTACCGGGCGATCCGCCTCACTTCGACTACATAGGCGACGGGACGATCGATCTTCGCAGTAACTCAATACTTGCATTTTAGCAGCTTTGGAATCAGAACAACCCGGATGCAAAGATTAGCGAGGATGGCGGCTTTGGCCCCCAAACCGAGGATGCACTTAATCGATCGCCTGCTCGAGGGTTTGCTAAAGCGCCGTGGGATGACAACCCCAGAACGTTGCGCTTGGCGATGCCCAGAATGGAAGGCTCAGATGTAATCAAGCTTCAGGAAGGCTTGAAAAAGGCTGGCGTTGTAGTTGGGGTTGATGGTGAATTTGGGCCGGCAACAGATACAGCCGTCAAGGAATTTCAGCAGAAAAAAGGTTTGAAGCCCGAGGGAATAGTCGCTCTCAAAACCCGCGAACAAATGGCTTGAGGTATTAGCGCGATCGAGTTCACCAAACCTGGAACAGAACTTCCTCCGCCTTCGGTGGAAGTTCCGTTTATAGCTCAGCTTGTGGGTTTGGGCAGGTTTTGCTTCCAAGTGTCACAAATTTCAGTAGCGGTATAATTGGCAATCTTTTTGATAATCAACGTAGCCAGGAGAGTAGCAATAGCAGGAGCAAGTCCCAATCCCGAGATTAGAACAGGAGCTAACATCCCAGCAGCTTTAGTGTAATTCTGGCCGATAGCTTCATCCAGGATTTTCTGAGTCTGTGGATCGTTTCCGAGGGGTTGGCACATCAGCTCGTAAACTAAGGGGTTTATGCGATCGAACAACCGCTGGCCAGATTCTAGGAGCCTGAGATCGATCGATGCTCTAGCCGCCACATTCACATCAATAGAATCCAGGGAAGCTGGGTCTATCCCTCTGGTTCCCAGTCCAGCCGCATCATCCCCTATGGCTTGAGCGCGATCGCCAATTTGTGCTGCTAGCTGATCCTCATCAAGTTCCCACAAACTTTCTACTATAACTTCAATTTCTGCCATGATTACTTGTCTCCCGACTATGGTTAACTAGAATATTGCTGATTATCCTTTGCCTGCGAAGCTGATGAGTGAAAACCCGTCAATATAGCTTAACCAACGCAGAGCTACACATTGGAAATCTTAACCATTCTTTAGACAAGTGCGATCGACCACTCAAACTGCTGCTAAGTATGTAACATTTAAATCGCCCGAAAGTTACTATCGAACCGGAAATCAAGCAAACCCAGTTAAATTTGTTTAAAAAATCAAGCAGAGCGATCGCACTGTCAGGAAAGCTGTACATTCTGTCAAACTGTAAAGTTACTTAACGCGCAGCAAATATTTTATTGCCAGCTTGGTATACTAAGACTGAATCGTATAGAAATACAAAGACCTTTATCAGTTTAAGTAAAAAAACTCTCCTTAAGCAAACAGAAGTAAAAGCTCCAGAAAACCCGAGCAATTCCCGAGCTCATGACTAACAACAACCCAGTCAAAACAATTTTAATTCTGGCAGCCAATCCCACCAATACCGCTCCCCTGCGATTGGAGCAAGAGATCCGGGAAATTGATGAAGGATTGCGACGGGCAAATAAACGAGAACAGTATAAATTAAAACAAAAATGGACCGTGCGTTCCCGTGACTTTTACCGAGCTATTTTAGATTATCAACCCAACATAGTCCACTTTTGCGGGCATGGTACTGGATCAGAGGGAATTGTCCTAGAAGACGATACCGGAAAAAAGGCGCTGTTGCAGACAAATGCCCTAGCTAGTATGTTTAAATTGTTTGCCAAAAAAGGTGTAGAGTGCGTAATTCTCAATGCTTGTTATTCCGAAGTACAGGCCGACGCAATTAGCCAATACGTTAATTATGTCATTGGCATGAATCGAGCCGTGGGAGATCGAGCAGCCCTTGCCTTTGCTGTAGGGTTTTATGATGCGATCGCTGCTGGATATACGTTAGAAGAAGGCTACGACTTAGGTTGCTCGCAGATGATGAGCTTCCGAGAGCATGAAACTCCTGTTTTCAAGAAAAAGAATTTAATTGATTCTCCGATTGCTCAGGGTGTAATTGCTGTTGAAGATGTGATTCCGCCCAATCCTTACCAAGGATTATCTGCCTTTGGGGAAGAAGATGCCGACTTCTTTTTTGGACAGGAAAAATTTGTCAGTAATTTAGTAGAAGTAACGCACAAACAACCGTTTGTAGCGGTGGTGGGGCCAAGTGGCAGTGGTAAATCTTCTGTGGTGTATGCGGGATTAATTCCCAAATTGCGAAAAGAAGAAAACTGGTTAATTGAATCCTTCCGTCCGGGGAAAGAACCGTTTGTGCAGTTAGCTTTTGCCTTAGTGCGGCAATTAGAACCAGAAGCAGGTGAAACTCAACAACTGCGATCGGCGGTGGGATTGGCAAGTGATATGCTGCAAGGTAAAATCACTTTAAAGCAAGTAATATCTCGCATTTTAGAGCGCAACCCAGGTAAACGGTTCTTGTTAGTTGCAGACCAATTTGAGGAACTGTACACCCTTTGTCAGGTGAAGGAAGAACAGGAACGTTTTGCTGATGGGTTGCTAACGGCGATCGCCAAAGAAAATATTACATTAGTTTTAACTTTACGGGCTGATTTTTACGGCTATGTACTTTCTTATCGTCCGTTGCGGGATGCCTTGCAGGAATTTACGCCGCAGTTACTCAGTTCCATGAAACGGGAGGAATTACAACAAGCGATTGAATTACCTGCCCAAAAGTTGGAAGTACAATTAGAGGCACAATTAACCCAACACATTCTCGATGATGTGGGGTCGGAACCGGGTAATTTGCCATTATTAGAATTTGCCCTAACTCGTTTGTGGGAAAAGCAGCAAAACCGAGAATTAACTCACCAAGCTTATGAAGAAATTGGCGGGGTGAAAAAAGCCATTGCCAATCATGCCGAACAAGTTTACCAACAACTCAGCGAAATCGAGAAAAAACAGGCACAACGTATCTTTGTGCAATTAGTACGTCCGGGGGAAGGAACAGCAGATACCAGGCGCGTTGCTAGCCGTGCGGAAGTGGGGGAAGATAACTGGAATTTGGTCAGTTATTTAGCTGGATATCAAGCGCGTTTGGTAGTGACGGGAAGGCAAGAACAGGAAGATACTGTAGAAGTAGTCCATGAAGCGTTGATTCGAGAATGGGGAACTCTGCGCGAGTGGATGAATGCTAACCGTCAGTTTCGGACTTGGCAAGAACGGCTGAAGGTGGCATTACGGGAGTGGAAAAATAACAACCATGATGTTGCAGATTTGTTGGGGGGTGTGGCGTTGACTGTGGCGGGAGATTGGTTGCGTAAACGCGCCGATGAAATGACGCAGGAGGAGCGAGATTTTATTCAGGTTAGCGCCAACCGTCACTTTCTGACTTGGCAAGAATGGCTGAAGGTGGCGTTACGGGTATGGAAAAATACCAACCATGACTCTGGGGCAATGTTGCGGGGTGCGTCGTTGACTGTGGCGGAAGATTGGTTGCGTAAATGTGCGGATGAGATGACGCAGGAGGAGCGAGATTTTATTCAGGTTAGCGCCAAAGAACGGGATAGAGAAAGACAAAAAAAGCAACGCAGGCGGCGACTGACAATTATTGGGCTAAGTGGCCTTTCGATGATAGCTTTGGCTTTAGCAGGACTAGCTGGTGTTGGTTGGTGGCGTGCTGCTATCAATCAAATTAATTCTCTGGCTCAAAATTCCGATGCTTTTTTGAATTTAGATCCGCCAAAAGCCTTGAAGACAAGTTTAAAAGCTGTTATGCAAATGCGACGTACACCTTGGGTAGATGCCAATACCGATACTCAGGTAGAACTGGCATTATTAAATACAGTTTCCAATGTTGCAGCGCCAAACACCTTGGGAGGACACACAAAGTCAGTTAATAGCGTCAGTTTCAGCCCCGATGGCAAACTGCTGGCTTCTGGAAGTGCTGACAACACGGTGAAACTGTGGGATACCACCACGGGCACAGAAATTAAAACCCTCATCGGTCATACAAACCCAGTTTTTGCTGTCAGTTTCAGCCCCAATGGCAAGCTGCTGGCTTCTGGCAGTTTTGACAAAACAGTGAAACTGTGGGATACCACCACAGGCAAGGAAATCAAAACTTTTACCGGGCATACAGATAACGTTGTAGGTGTCAGCTTCAGCCCCAATGGCAAGCTGCTGGCTTCTGCCGGTGCTGACAAGATAGTGAAATTATGGGATATTACTACAGGCAAGGAAATTAAAACCTTTACCGGACATACAAACTCAGTTTGGAGCGCCAGCTTCAGTCCCGATGGCAAGCTGCTAGCTTCTGCCAGTATGGACAAGACAGTGAAACTGTGGGATACCACAACAGGCAAACAAATCAAAACCCTTACGGGGCATACAGACGGAATTAGGGGCGTCAGCTTTAGCCCGGATGGCAAGCTGGTGGCTTCTGGTAGTGCTGATAAAACAGTGAAATTATGGGATATCAGTACAGGTAAGGAAATTAAAACCCTTACTGGGCATACAGACGGAATTAGGGGCGTCAGCTTTAGCCCGGATGGCAAGCTGCTGGCTTCTGCCAGTTTCGACAAGACAGTGAAACTATGGGATACCACCACAGGCAAACAAATCAAAACCCTTACCGGGCATAAAGCCGGCATTTGGGGCGTCAGCTTTAGCCCGGATGGCAAGCTGGTCACTTCTGCCAGTTTCGACAAGACAGTGAAACTATGGGATACCACCACAGGCAAGGCAATCAAAACCCTCACTGGGCATACAAACAGGGTTTATGCTGTCAGCTTTAGCCTCGATGGCAAACTGCTAGCTTCTGGCAGTGCTGACAACACCGTGAAAGTTTGGGATACCACCACAGGTAAACAAATCAAAACTCTTACCGGGCATACAAGTGCGGTTTTGAGTGTCAGCTTTAGCCCCGATAGCAAACTGCTGGCAACTGCCAGTAATGACAACACAGTGAAACTGTGGGATATCGCCACAGGCAAACCAATCAGAAACCTTACGGGTCATACAACCTCGGTTGTAGGCGTCAGCTTTA
>DATNQT010000070.1:0-5361 GCA_036703885.1 Candidatus Sericytochromatia bacterium | reverse complement strand
AAAGAAGGGTCTAGCCTCCTACCTCAAGGGTGTAAGCATAAATGCTGGTACAATCCGGCGCTCAATTCAACTCAGTGCGGCATTATATGTAGCATTTGATTAGGTAGTCAAATGACCAATGACCTCACGAAGCGCAAAGCAAGCCCCTCCCCTGGATTTTGAGCCGAGGTAGGATCGGGTAATATATCAAGGCACAAGTGAACCGCAATATTTTAGGGAAACATCGGTGCAAGTCCGAGGCTGTGCGGCAGCTGTAAGGGTCGGTCGTCAAAATCCTTTGCCGAAAGTCGTCCTTCCTTAAGCCAGAACACCTATTTGTTGCTTGTCCACTCTATTTCCTGCCTTGCACGGGAAGGGAGCTTTGAAGTTAATGTCTACTATTGATACAACCCGTTTGAACACTGAGTTACTGTCGTTACCACCCCTGCCATTAAAACGCCCTTTGTTGATGATTGGTCATGGCACTAAGGATGAGGATGGGCGTCAGACATTTATTGATTTTGCCAATGCCTACCAAGCTTTAGACCTGTCTCGACCTGTGGTTCCTTGTTTTTTGGAACTGACGGAGCCGACAATTCAGCAGGGAGTCGATCGCTGTCTGGAACAGGGTTACACAGAACTTTCGGCTTTACCGATTCTGCTATTTGCGGCTCGGCATAATAAGTTTGATGTGACGAATGAGTTAGACCGAGCGAGGGCGAGACATCCTCAAGTAAGGTTTCACTACGGGCGTCATTTTGGGATTACTCCAGGAATTCTGGATTTATGGCGCGATCGCCTTTTAGAACTTGACCAGCCTCAATGGCAGCGCCAAGACACAGTCTTGCTCTTTGTTGGTAGGGGTTCCAGCGACCCTGATGCCAATGGCGATGTCTATAAAATGGCTCGTATTCTTTGGGAAGGAAGCGGCTACCAAACCGTTGAAACTTGCTTTATCGGCATTACCCATCCCCGCCTAGAAGAAGGCTTCCGTCGCGCTCGACTGTATCAACCGAAGCGGATTATTGTTCTGCCATACTTCTTATTTACAGGCGTTCTGGTGAAGAAGATTTTCGACATCACCGCCCAGCAGCAGGAACAGTATCCAGAAATTTCCATGACCTGTCTGCCAGAGATGGGGATTCATCCACAGTTGCTATCTATTCTACGGGAACGGGAAATAGAAACCCAACTAGGACAAGTGCAGATGAATTGTGAGATGTGTAAGTTCCGGCAGGCTGTAGTCGGTAACGGTGCGGCTCACGGGCACACCCACGACCATCATCATCACCACGACCACAGCCACTCCCACGAGGCTCCAGACCCTTACGCAGATCTAGAGCAATACCATCAGCGGATTTGGCAAGCTCCATAAAGATTTTGACTTTTTTCAGGACGGGTAACCTTACCCGTCCTGAATTGTAAGTTTAGAAGAGAAGATAGAAGTAACAAACGCGATTAAGCATCAATTGAAACCTTTGTCCATACTTTATGTCTAAAGAATTTACCGTGGGTGATCGCGTCCGGGTGATTGCACTACCGCGCTACGTCAAAACCGCTGAACCGATGCCGATGCTGCGACCTCCTGATGTGATTCAACTTGGGGAAGAGGGTGTTATTCTTGATCGGCGTCCGGGAGGCTATTGGGGCGTTCGCTTTTCCAGGGGAGCGTTTCTAATGGATAGTCAGTACATTGAGGCAGTAGGGAGCGCATCCCAAACCTCCGAGCAGAGTGACAATCCATCAGAATCATCCTCACCGACATAATGGCAATTCTTACCCATAGAAGTAATCTTGGTGGAGTGGGAGGAGGGAAGACAACCCGCCTTTTTTTCCAAGCAACAGGGGACATACGGGTAACATCAACTTGTGCGATCGCTTTGAGGAGTGTCGTGGGCGATCGCTCTTTAGCGTCTATTGGCGTCATCGAGCGTGGCAGAGTGCCAAATTTCTAGAGACGGTAAATATTATTTGTTGCTCTCTTTGATAATTAACACTTCTGATTCTTTCCCAAGCAGACATGAGCGACAAAACTCAGTAGCACTATCGCGGATTGATTCGTGTACTGTTGAGGCTAATGTTTATTATTGGCAGTCTGGGCGGGAATTGAGAGATGAATTTTTACAGCTTCCTTCAATCTCTCGGCATTGCTAACCCCACCGGCACCGGCTGGCTGGCGGTGGTGTTCACCTTTTGGTTGGCATGGGGAGTGACTTGGCATTTTATTCCATCGGTACGTTCTTTTGCATTGCGGGTCGGTTGGGCTGACCTACCTAACGCACGGCGACTTAACCGAGAACCTTTACCCAATGCAGGTGGTTTAGCCATCTACGCTGGGGTAGTCGCTGCTCTCATCCTGGCGACACTATTGAGACCCATTGTAATTGAAGGTGTCTTAGCTGAGGTACTGACGATTCTGCTGGGAGGCTCGATTTTAGTGCTCGTAGGCTTTATTGACGACCAATTTGGTCTACCTCCCCTATTTCGCTTGTTAATCCAGATTCTTGCAGCACTTTTACTAGTCGCTAATAGTAATGGCATTGAAGGAACATTCGGTACTCCTATCGATCCACTACTTTCAACCTTACTCACCGTACTTTGGGTTGTGGGGATTACTAACGCCATTAATCTCATGGATGGTATGGACGGTTTAGCGGGTGGAGTTAGTTTTATCACAGCGATGAGTCTTTTAGCAGTTTCAGCCCAGTTTCCCAGCCGTGCGGCAGCAACATTGCTTCTGGCAGCACTGGGAGGAGCGGCACTTGGCTTTTTGCGGCATAACTTCCATCCCTCACACATCATTATGGGAGATGCCGGAGCTTACTTTTTCGGCTATGTGTTGGCGGCAACCAGTATCTTAGGTAATCTAAAAGTAACTACGGTATTTGCCCTTGTACCCACGGTGCTTTTTTTGCTTTTGCCCTTGCTGGATACCACTCAGGTATTTGTACGGCGGTTGCTGGCGGGCAAAAATCCCCTTAGTACCCCTGGCAAAGATCACCTGCATCACCGCTTGCTAGCCTGGGGTTTTTCCCAGCGCCGTGCAGCAGTAACCCTTTGGACAATTACCTTGGTTTCCAACGCACTGGCGATGAGACTGCAAGGGATGAGCCGTTTGGTGATTTATTCCACTATGTTTAGCATCATCATGCTATTAGGTTTTACTGTTTGGCACAAAATGCAGGCAAAACGAGGCAAACCAAAGGATTCGGAGCGACAAGCCTGACGTATGCTGTGGGTGTGAACTGGACTTTTATCGCAAACGGCAAAAGGCAGAAGGCAGAGGGCTTTTATGTTTCTTACTGGTACGTAGTCGTTTCAGCCGTTAGATCTGTCCTAACCTTTATGGCGACAGCTATATGCTATGTAAAGGATGTTGCTTTGAACAGGGCGATCGCATTCCAATACCCCTTAAATTTATCATCGGTGAAATCTAAAAGAGAAGTCTGGAAAGCTATCGTAAAATTGCAGACGCCCGACCCCCAAATATAAACCGTAAGGGTTCTCAGCCGCAGGAAACGCCGTTACACCAAAAATATAAGCACCACCTGTATCTGGGTTGCGGAACGGGCGAAGTGCGATCGTCACGGTTTTCCCAGGTACTACGGGGGGGTCAAATGTTACTGAAATCGTCTTAGTCTTGGCGTCATTTGTTACTTCTTTAAGTGCCAACTTTTGACCTTCGCGTCGAGGCGTTCCTTCAAATGCCTGAGTGTCTTTAAGCTCAAAGCGGATGTCCTCAAATCCTTGACGCTGACTAATTGTCACCCGTTGGAGCGGTTTTCCGGCATTAGCTGGCAATTCTATTGTGAAATAGTACGTTGCGCCCCATACATAAGTTTGGTTATAGGTCGTTGTGGCATCCAGCAAGTTAGGGGGTTTTTCAAAGGAAACCTGTGCCTCAGCTAGCTCAAAGGCATGAAGTGAAGGAGCCGCAACTGCCAAAAGGCTTGTCGTTATTGCTAGAGTGGCGGCGAAGATTGTTGAAACGCGCATGGCTAGAAATTGAGTAACAGAACAAAACTTTGCCTATACCTTTAGTTTTAAAGTACTGGAGAGAACTTTGAAGTTGAAGTGGTGGATGGTACTACATTTTGTTAGGCGATCGCTCATTGAGTGCCAGCTTAAGTAATATTACTTATTAGTCTTTTACCCAAGTCAAGAATTTCTTTAATATTTCTTTGCAATAAGAATGAGCTGAAATCCTGGTTTATTAATTTCAGGCTTATTGATTGAAAGAATACTTCACGTTTTTTGCGAAAAGTATTCGTTAAGCTGATAGTGAAGACAGTCAAGACACAGAGGTAAAGGAAATTCTATGGACGCTGCTTTTGGCGTTAAATTCAAACAACCCGCATGGCAAACGATTGTGATGTTTGCTCTAGGCTTTTGGTTGAGTAGTAGCCTACTTTTGGATTTTGTGATCATGCCCGGTCTATCGGCGGCTGGCATCATGAGTCAAGCTAGTGCCGCAACCGCTGGCTATTCGATTTTCTGGATTTTTAATCGCATTGAGCTGCTGTGTGCCGCTTTGGTGTTAGCAAGTCTTTTGGCACTGCGTGGTACTTCAAATCTTTATCGTCAGGTAAGACGCTGGTCAATTTTATTATCCCTGCTCCTGCTGGCAATTGCTCTCATTTATACCTACATCATGACGCCGCAGATGAGCGCCCTAGCACTACAGCTAAATCTTTTGGAACCAGCACCTGGAATGCCTGCGGGTATGATTCAAATGCTCGAAGGATACTGGGTACTAGAAGCGATGAAGTTAGCACTCGGCACTATGCTGCTAGGTTGGTGCTACCGCGATGCCCGTAAGTTTGCCTGACCGAAAATTTAGTTAGTCGCGGGAGGGCATTCCGAGACTTTAAACGGACGTGGAGAGAGTGTAAGACCTGTTGAAGGCGGTTCTCATTGAAGCGTCAACCCCATTCAGGGACGAGTCCTTCGGGTGTCCCTTGGTGAGGAATCACCGCACTTATAGGGCGGTGAGGATGTCAAGGAACGTTAATTAAGAATGTCAAAAGCTCCCCACGTTAGTGAGGAGCTTTTTGTTTGGCTGACTGCTGCTTATATACACGGGGAGTATGGCTCGTGAGTGGCTGTATATCAAATACTAGTGAGCGGACAAGGACGGGCAGTGAATCCGGCAGAATGAAGAGCATCAAGTACTGCTGTAGAATCTTGCACCCAGTATTTAGAGTCAAAGCGTACAAACTGGCGCTGGTCTGACACAGGTAGTGTTGCGAGTACTGGGACTTTGAGAAGATTTTTCTGCCCTGAATGTTCTTGCAGAATTGATTTTAGGTTAGTGAGTTCCCCCTTGGTGACTCGCTGCGGTGTTAATTCAACAATCACCATTTTTACTTGTTCGATTGACTC
>DATNQT010000069.1:0-5734 GCA_036703885.1 Candidatus Sericytochromatia bacterium | reverse complement strand
TCCAAATTCTGACGCAGACCTCCAGGTAAGGCAGCAATAATCGCATCAAGTACTCTTGCCACTTGTACGACTTCCAAACCTACCTCGGGTAGAGTTTGACCTTTAGGAACAATTGCTCGTTTAAAGCCCAGCTTGGCGGCTTCCTTGAGGCGCAATTCCATCTGAGAAACCAGTCTGACTTGTCCGCCTAAGCCAACTTCGCCAATCATAACGGTGCGGGGGTCAACAATGCGATCGCGAAAACTGGCAACAACTGCGATCGCAATTCCTAAATCCGCTGCTGGTTCCTCAACCCCCAAACCCCCAGCAGACGCCACATAAGCGTCTAATTTCGATAGAGGAATCCCCACTCGCTTTTCCAATACCGCCAGAATTTGCTGCAACCGATTATAGTCAACGCCAGTAGCTGCCCGACGCGGCGCTCCATAACTTGCAGGACTCACCAACGCTTGCAACTCCACGACAATCGGGCGAGTTCCCTCACAGGCAACGACAGTAGCCGTACCGGGACTCATTTCATCCCGACTACCTAAAAACAGCTCAGAAGGATTCAACACTTCCTGTAAGCCATTGTATACCATTTCAAAAATGCCGATTTCATGGGTTGCGCCGAAGCGGTTTTTTACAGAACGCAATAATCGATGAGAGGCAAAGCGATCGCCTTCAAAATACAGTACGGTATCGACGAGGTGTTCTAATACTCGTGGACCAGCGATCGCCCCTTCTTTGGTAACATGACCCACAATTAGCAGCGTGATATTCTCCCGCTTCGCCACCTGCATCAGCGCTGAAGTACATTCCCGTACCTGCGCCACTGAACCGGGAGCAGAAGTTAAAGCAGCAAAATACAACGTCTGGATACTGTCAATCACCGCTACCTGCGGTTTGAGCGACTCCAACTCCCGCAGCACCTCTTCCAAATCCGTTTCTGGCAGCACGTACAGGTTTGGATCTGAGGCTTGAGATTTCGGTTCTGTAGTAGCACTATCCCCATTCCCATCTTGAGGTGTTAATTCTGAGGATTTAGCACGCTTTTTAGCAGTACCATTAGATGTCTCTACTTCAATCGGAGCCGAACCAACGCCTAGACGCGATGCCCGCAACTTTACCTGTTGCCCGGATTCTTCTGCACAAACATAGAGGATACGGTGATGCTGCGCTAACTGATTTGCCACCTGAAGCAGCAGCGTTGATTTCCCAATCCCCGGATCGCCGCCAATCAATACCAAAGAACCAGGGACAATTCCACCTCCCAATACGCGATCAAGTTCAACATAACCTGAGGCAAAACGCATCTGGACATTATTGGAAATTTCTGAGAACTTAACCGATGAACGCGGTTGTGCTGGTCCCTTGCTTGCTGCTTTATGGTTAGAGCGCGTATTAGACTGCCATCCCCCGCGACTGATATTGAGGGAGCCGTCTGCTACCACCTCTTCTTCCAAGGAGTTAAAGGTGCCGCAGGCTGAACATCTGCCAAACCATTGAGAGGACTCTGCACCGCATTCATTACATCTATATACAGATTTAGACTTTGGCATCCCGATCAAAACGTGTAAAAAACTATTAAGAATTTTCAATACTTAAACAAAGGTTAAGAAAACTTCAAGGAAGGGCAAAATACGAGATTGATGCCTTAAAAAACCTTCGTATAGCGTTATATCTTATAGATAAGCGACTGATAAATTAATAATTCGCTAACGATCTTTTTAGGAGTATCGATTCACTTGGAAACTCATAAAGAAAAAATCCTTGTTGTTGATGACGAAGCCAGTATCCGCCGCATCTTAGAAACTCGGCTTTCGATGATTGGCTACGATGTCGTCACCGCTGCCGATGGGGAAGAAGCCTTGGATACCTTTCGTAATGCGGACCCTGACCTGGTAGTTTTGGATGTAATGATGCCAAAGCTCGATGGTTACGGCGTCTGCCAGGAATTGCGGAAGGAATCTGATGTCCCCATTATCATGCTAACTGCCTTGGGCGATGTTGCCGACCGGATTACGGGTCTGGAGTTAGGAGCTGATGACTATGTTGTCAAGCCCTTTTCGCCGAAAGAGTTAGAAGCCCGTATTCGTTCAGTATTGCGACGGGTTGACAAAGTGGGTGCTTCCGGCATTCCTAGTTCGGGTGTCATTCACGTTGCCAGTATCAAAATCGATACGAATAAGCGACAAGTTTACAAGGTAGATGAGCGCATCCGGCTTACAGGTATGGAGTTCAGCCTCCTGGAGTTATTAGTAAGCCGTTCGGGAGAACCATTCTCGCGCTCAGAGATTTTACAGGAGGTTTGGGGTTACACACCAGAACGCCACGTCGATACTCGTGTTGTGGATGTCCACATCTCACGGCTGCGGGCAAAGTTGGAAGATGATCCCAGCAATCCTGAGCTGATTCTCACGGCACGCGGTACGGGTTATTTGTTCCAACGGATTATTGAACCAGGGGAGGAGTGATTTAATACAAATTAAGAATTAAAAATTAAGAAGGGAGTTTCGTCATTTTTAATTTTTAATTTTGTATTTTTACTGACTAGAGCATGGCTAAACCCGATCAAAACTATGTACTGCGGCAATTGCCGTTTGTCGTGGGGGGATTAGCAGGTATCCTGCTGCTGACAAACCGAGTGCTTACACCTCAGCTAACAGAGTCCCAGGCACGTTCAGATGCTCTAGGGGTAATTTTGAGTGCGGTGTTGATTTTGACAGGTTTGCTTTGGCAGCAGGTGCAGCCGCGATCGCCTGATGCTGTTGATCTAATCGGAGAGCAGGGTTTTGAACTGTTACCAGGGCTACCAGATGAGGTGAAAACGGAACTGGCATGGGCTTCACATCTGTTGCTAACAAATACGGTAACGCGATCGCTCGTCGTTGTGTATCAAGGCAAAGTGTTATTGCGGCGCGGCGTCTTAGGCGTTAACCCCGAAGTTAAACCCGGAGCAATTTTGCAACGGGTTCTGGAAAAACAAAAACCCGTTTATTTGGTTGACCTCAAAGTATATCCAGGGCGCATTGAATTCGACTACTTACCAGAAAATACACAAGGCGTAATTTGTCAACCTATTGGCGATCGAGGGGCTTTAATTTTGGGAGCCAATGCCCCCCGCAGTTACACAAAACAAGATGAGAATTGGATCGAGGGCATTGGAGACAAACTTGCCAACACCCTCAGCCGATTTTCCGATGAGCTTGCAGCAGTTGAGGTTTAAATGAATACAACAATTCTTTACTGGATACTAATTGCTGTCATGGTAGTGGGCGTTATCGGGGCTGTAGTACCTGCCGTTCCCGGTCCCAGCTTGATTTTAGGGGCAATTTTAGTTTGGACAGTTACCCAAGGTTTTGGTAACGTTAGTTGGATGCCACTAGTAGCCATTTTTGTAATTTTGATACTGAGCGCTGGAGTGGAATTGCTAGCCAGCTACTGGGGGGCAAAACGTGCCGGGGCGAGTAAATGGGGTCAGATTGGGGCACTGATTGGCTTGGGGTTGGGGTTTTTTGGTTTGTTACCTGCTCTACCCTTAGGTGGCCCACTCATCGGAATTTTATTTGGGCCTTTGATCGGAGCCTTCATTGGAGAATTTCTTTATCGACGTGATTTAGAGCTAAGGCTAAGAGCGAATCAAGCCTTGAAGGCTGGGATTGGAGTTGTGTTGGGTTCGTTGATTGGAAATCTGATTGAGGGGTTGTTAGCGCTGTTTGCTGTTGTTATTTTTGTCTGGAGTACTTGGCCCCCAGGAGCAGGGATCTAAAAATTAAGTTAAGTTGACTAGCAATACAAAATGTTGTGTGGGCACACAGCCGTCATTGGTGTCAACTTAAGACAAGAGCGAATGGAATTCGCGGCTATAAAAAAACCAAGTCCGCCTGCGCGGACTAACGAAAAATCAACAGTTTTGAAACCCGCCGACGCGGGTGCGAGTTTGTGTAGCTGCGGTTTTAACCGCCAAATCAACGTTAAGTTGACACCGATGCACAGCCGTGCGCCCCTATATGTGGTATATGCAACTAATAACCCCTAGCTCTGCGTTACGTTGAAAGTTGAAAAACTTACTTGGAAGAGTTTCCTGTTTGGTAAGTCATTCGTTAACTTTACTTGCTTAGGAATACAGAATTGATTATGTATGCCTGCACGGACTTAGAGCCGAGGTTGTTATGTCCGATAAGTTTCGTCGCCAGTTGCGTCAAGAAGCCGAGCAATGGCGAACTGAAGGATTAATTGATACTTCTGTTTACGAACAATTACGCGATCGCTATAAATTTAATGACCTGGAAACCTCTGCCAGTAACCGCTTCGTGCTTATTTTGCTGGGAGTAGGTAGCGTCCTTTTAGGCTTAGGCGTCATCACGTTTGTCGCTGCCAACTGGCAAGGGTGGTCGCGGGAGTTGAAAGTTATATTACTCCTGAGTGGGTTCATTGGTGTTAATACCGCTGGCTTCTACCTGTGGCGACGCCCGATTGAGCAATGGCAACGCCGTATAGGACAAGGATTATTACTCTTGGGGGCACTGACTTTAGGGGCAAATATGGCTCTGATGTCCCAAATGTTTCACCAAAGTGGGCTGGTTTATCAGTTGTATTTTGTTTGGGGATTGGGTGTCTTGGCTATGGCTTATAGCCTGCGGATGACCTTATTGGGGATACTCGCAGCCCTTCTAGTAGGGTTTGGGTATTTAGGATATTTGTGGGGACAGCCAGGATCTATTACTTTGACAGGATTTTCCTGGCTACAGCTGGCAGTGCAACATATGCCCGTGCTGGTAGGTTTGATGTTTATCCCCCTGGCTTACTGGTGTCGTTCGCGGTGGATTTTTCGATTCAGTGCGATCGCAGTAGTTTTTTCCTTAGAAGCTAACTTAATATGGCTAAATATCTTGGCTACCTTACCTTGGATGGCTGCGGTTGCTTGTGGTCTACCCCCTGCACTTCTATGGGCATACAGTGATTCCCTTTGGACGCGGCAACCGCCACCAGTCGAGTTATTCAGTAACATAGCCCGTAGCCTCGCCCTAACCTTCCTCAGCCTGCTATTCTATCTTTTATCGTTCTACGGGTTCTGGAATACCTCAATAGTGCAGTCACCTGAAGACGCCTCAGTACAACTGTTGCCTGCCTTGATAGATGTTCTACTTTTAGGTGGCTTGACCCTTTGGGAATGGCTGCGACTGTGGCGACGACTGGATAGAATCAGCTGTCTTGTAGCTGGCATGATTGTCATCAGTGCCTTCATTCCTTACTGGCATCTGAGCAGTAGCAATCGTGGGATGCTTCCTGTAGCAAGCGGTTCCGCCGTCGTGGCTGTGTTAATCTTCAACCTACTCTTATTCCTTCTGGGTGCTGGCTTAATCCGCGAAGGACTGGCACAAGGTCAACGACGGCTTTTCTGGGGAGGCATGGTATTACTGACTTTGCAAATTTTCAGCCGAATGCTGGAGTACGATACCGATTTACTGTTTAAGTCCTTAGTCTTGTTTCTGTGCGGTTTCGCCGTCATTGCTTCCGGACTATGGTTTGAGCGCTATCTACGAACTAGACGCTAGGGATTAGGAACTGGGAACTGGGACGACTCCTCAATGATTGAAAATGGTACATCGGCAGCATCTTTCTTTTCCCAATAACCAATAACTAATAACCAATAACCAATGACTAACGACTAATGACCAATCCCACACCAAGCTGGCGGTTCTGGATACCTCTTTTATTTCAAACCACACTAATTCTTACCGTCCCAGCC
>DATNQT010000068.1:0-3337 GCA_036703885.1 Candidatus Sericytochromatia bacterium | reverse complement strand
GGGAAGAATTTCTGATTTATAGGGTTCCACTAACAGCACTCCCTGTTCACCTTTGCCTACTCGATACAGTTCAGGAGAAGTGCGAAAGTCAATAGTATTAAAATCTAACGAATAATCAAACGACATGATTAATTTTTGTTTCACATACTAGACTTAAGAGCAATGTCTTAACTTCTATCGTAGGAACGAAAGGAAGCGCTTTCTGCCATGCTGTCTAGCCCTCAGTCCCTCAATACAGCCCTTGCCCCCGGTGATCTGCGTCGAGTACACCACATTGCTTTGAACGTACACGATTTACAAGCGTCCCGTCACTTCTACGGCGCTATCCTGGGTTTGCATGAACTGACGGGTGAAGAAGTCCCTACTACATTGCGATCGCTTGTTGCGGCTGGCAAAGTAACCAACTTCGTCACGCCAGATGGTACTGTCCTCGATTTATTTTGGGAACCCCAATTATCGCCGCCAGACTCAGACCCTCGTCGTGGCTTTACTCGTGCCAATCATCTTGCCTTTGATATCGCTCCGCAGTTATTCGATCGGGCAGTTGAGGTGCTACAACACAATCAAGTGCCCATCGATCACGGTCCAGTCAGCCGCCCCACTGGACGAGGGATTTACTTCTACGATCCAGATGGTTTTCTGATTGAGATTCGTTGCGATCCGGAAGAGATTTAGGTGAGTCGATGATTTGCGCTCTAGTCAATTCTCCTTAATACCATTAAAATAGCGAAGAATAATCGAATCACCTGGAGAGGTGGCAGAGCGGTTGAATGCGGCAGACTCGAAATCTGTTTTAGGGTCAAACCTAACGTGGGTTCAAATCCCACCCTCTCCGTTTAAATTAAATCTTGGTGCGATCGGTTAAAATCTCGTAGCCATCAGCCGTTACCAACACCGTATGCTCAAATTGAGCAGACAGGGTATTATCTACTGTCACAGCCGTCCAACGGTCAGAGAGGATACGCGAGAACTTAGTACCCGCATTTAAAATCGGCTCAATGGCTAAGGTCATCCCAGCCCGCAGCTTCACATTAGGCATCTCGCGGGTACGGAAGTTGAAGACAGAGGGTTCTTCGTGAAGATTCCGTCCAACACCGTGTCCGGTGAAGTCTTCCACAACGCTAAAACCATTGGATTTAACATGATCTTCAATAGCACCAGCGATGTCGAGCAGGTAGGCTCCTTCTTTAACTTGTTCAATTCCTTTATACAGGGTTTCTTCTGCAACACGAATTAACTTAGCGGCTTCTGGTGTCACTTGACCCACTGGAATTGTAATGCATGAGTCGCCGTGAAAGCCTTCGTAGTAAGCCCCCGTATCTACTTTCAGCACGTCCCCAGCACGAATTACTTTTTTGGGGCTGGGAATACCATGCACAATTTCGTTATTGATGCTAGAGCAGATAGAACCAGGGAAGCCGTGGTAACCCTTGAAGCTAGGCGTTGCCCCCATCTCACGGATGCGCTTTTCTGCATAAGCGTCTAAATCTGCTGTTGTCATCCCAGGCTCAACCCTATCGGAAATTTCTTTCAATACGGTGGCGACAATTTTTGCCGCCTGTCGCATGATTTCAATTTCACGTTCAGACTTGATTTCAATACCTCGGCGTTTCTTCGTCTTCGGTTGGGCAGGTTGAGCGGGTTGAAACAGTAAATTACTGAAAATGTTCATGAGGATTGATGGAAGACTAATATTTTTAGGTCAAGAGAGTCGTTTGCAAATCCAACTCTCTTGAGGGGCTACGGCATCATTAGAACGTTAGGGAAGTTATTTATACCAACTGTTTGAGTCAAAGCCGACGCTGGTTAAGTTGGCAGGTGTTACTGCACTCTAATTTAGCTTAACATGGCTTTAAGGTAAGGGAACATAGAGCAACCTCACTAATAGATTGCGATCGCTCTCATGAAAAAGCGACTCGACTCTACCTCACCTACTGGGCTGAAACATTTCTTAAAAACAGTAGAAGCGGGTTCGATGAGACTATTTAGCACTCTATGCGAACCCGCGTTACTCATGAAATAACTACTTGGAAGACGTTGCGACAGGAGGTCCAGCGGTCACAACTACCAGATTATCTGGACTAAGTAGTTCCTTGGCTGCCTGATTAACTTGCTCTAAGGTGACGGACTGAACTTGATTGATAAAGTCGCGAATTTCGCTCTTATCTAACCCATACACTTCGTTCCTCAAAATCACTTGGGCTAACTCGTCGGGGTTGGCAAGACCAACAGGGTATTGGCTAGTAATGGAACGCTTTGCCGCTGCAACTTCATTGCTGGTGACGCCCTTTTCTTGGGTTTGTTTGAGGAGGGAAATGGTACTGGCGATCGCTTTTTGGGCATCTTCTGGGGCGGTTTGCATTTGAATCTGGAACGGTCCTGGATGCAATCCGGCTTGGAAGTAGCTGTAAATCCCGTAGGTCAAGCCTTGGCGATCGCGAATTTCCGTACCCAACCGACTAGATAAGGTATCGCCGCCCAAAATCTGATTTAACACCAATGCCGCATAGAAGCGCGGGTCTTTTCGGTCAATCCCTTTGTAACCCAGCAAGATAATCGACTGAGCTTTTCCAGGAAGGACTGGATTTAATTGAACCACACTCTTCGGTAACTGCACTGGAGGATAGTTAGCAACTGGCGGCTTACCCGTGTCTTTCCAACTTGCCAGTTGAGTTTCGAGAAGCGATCGCACTTTCGCAGGGTCAAAGTCTCCCACCAACGTCAATATCGTTGTATCCGGACGATAATGCTCTTGATAAAAGCTCACCAAATCCTCACGGGTAATACTCTTGACGCTCTCTTCTGTTGGGAAAGCATGGAAGGGATGATTCTCTGGATAAATCGTCTGTTGAAAAGTCCGTCTTGCCACTGAGGAAGGTGTATCTAATTCAACCTTCAGGGAAGTCAAGGTTTGTTGACGGGTTAGTTCCAACTGATCCGTAGGGAAAGTGGCATTCTGCACCACATCCGCAAATGTATTAATCAGAATCGGTAAGTCCGTTGCTAGGCTGTTTCCGCCCACATTTACCCCTTCACGGTTTGCGCCAAAGGCTAAATCCGCGCCTCGATCCTCCAAGGCTTTTGCAAGCTGTAAGGCATCCCGCGTTTTCGTACCATTCATCAGATTTTCCGCTGTCAGACTTGCCAAGCCAGCTTTAGCTCCTGAATCGAACTCCGTACCCGCCCGGATAAAGCCCGTTAAAGTTACTGTAGGAGTGCTGCGATCGGGTAAGAGCAAAACTTGCATTCCATTGGATAAACGAAACTGTTCTGGTAGCGACTGCGCCGTTGTCGTAGTTGGTGAGTCTATCGACGGCAGGTATTTCGCCACTTCAGC
>DATNQT010000067.1:0-6454 GCA_036703885.1 Candidatus Sericytochromatia bacterium | reverse complement strand
GGTCAACAACTTCCGCTTGCTGTAGGGAAAGTATTAGAAAAGCGCTATCGCATTGTGAGCCATTTAGGGCAAGGTGGCTTTGGACGCACCTATTTAGCAGAAGCACTGCATCGATTTGGCGATCGCTGCGTACTCAAGGAGTTTGCGCCCCAAGTTCAAAGTCTTCCTGAGTTGGAAAAAGCTAAGGAGTTATTTGAACGAGAAGCGGGAGTCCTTCATAAGCTACACCATCCTCAACTACCGGGATTTTGGGAGTTGTTTCAGGCAGATATAGGAGGGGGACGCGGGTGTCTATTTTTAGTGCAAGATTACGTAGAAGGTCAAACTTACTTTGAGGTGTTAAAGTCCGGACAGCGGTTGAGCGAAGCAGAAGTTACGCAGCTATTGTGTCAAATGCTACCCGTGCTGTCCTATATCCATTCCCAAGGCGTCCTTCATCGCGATATCTCTCCAGATAATATAATTCAACGCAATTCCGATCCGTCGCCCGTACTGATTGACTTTGGCGGCGTCAAGCAATTGGCAGCAACAGCAATTTCAAAATTTACCAGTATTGGAGTATTGCAAACTCGGATTGGCAAGAAGGGCTACGCTCCAGAAGAACAGCTACGACAGGGGCAAGTGTTTGCAAATAGCGATCTATACTCCCTAGCAGTAACCGCACTAGTCTTATTAACTGGCAAGGAGCCTCAACACCTGTATGACATCCACAAGGGGACTTGGCACTGGGGACGAGAAATTAAGGTGAGCCAGCCCTTAGAAGCGGTGTTGAAGAAAATGCTAGCTTATAAACCGAGCGATCGCTTTGCCAATGCAGATGAAGTACTCCAAGCCATTCCATCACAGATAACACTTGCGCCGCCAGAGCAGGCAAATACTAACCATTCTCAAGCTCATACAATAGCGACCACTCCTACACCCCTGCCCGTTGCCGCAACAAGCAACCCGACTCCTAGCCGATTCTCAGTCAATGCAATCGCCTCTAGAATACATACCTTAGTCGTTGCACCCGGCAAGCCTAAACCTGCTCCCATCCCAATTGCCCAACAAGCAAACCCGGCTCCCCTGCAAAGGCAAGCCAATAATCCAGTCATTCAGAAACCCCGCCAACTGCTGAACAACTTTACCTGGTGGCTACTCAAGCTTAGTGCTGGGATCGGCTTAGTTTTAGTCACTGGCTGGGCGGGGTGGGCTGTGATGAGTTCAGTCATTCTCTCAACACCTTTAGGGTCTATAGTAAAGCGATCGCCAAATCCCCCAGCTAATACATCCCCCAGTTCTCCCGAAGAAACCCGAACCGAGAAAATTTTGAGTCGTCGCCAAGCATTAGGAATTAGCGAAGAATCCTTTAACGAGCGGGTAAATCAGCAATTTTATGCAAAACACCCAGAGTTAAAAGGGCGTCAACTCACAGCGGGAGCGGAGGATGCCGCCTTACGAGAAGAATGGTATCAGATTGCTGAGGAGTTGCTGCGTTGATTGAACAAAAAAGGTAGAAGGCAGAAGGAAGAGGACAGAAGGCAGAGGGCAGAGGGGCAGAAGGCAGAAGGAAGATAACTCACATCATTAAGACGAATCCTCTGACTGGGTGAAGCACGATCGCTCTTGACGTTCAATATTTTCGGAACCGAGACAGGTATCCTTTAGTCAATTCCTATTTCAGAAGAAGATTAAAACAGAGATAGGCCATGAATAAGCAAAAATGTATTAATATCCCCCTGAAACTCTTGACTTCAACAGAATCGTTTTTTAATTTTGACTTGGAGTGAAGCGACTTGACCTCCCTATATTGCAGCAAAGGACACGAAAATCCCCCCGGTGGTCGCTTTTGTCTCCACTGTGGGGAAAAGCTTGCTCTGCCAATTAGCCAAGGCGTCCATCCAAGGCAAATATTAGGAAACCGTTACCGTATTGTTCGTCAGCTAGGACAGGGGGGCTTTGGACGCACTTACTTAGCAGAAGACAACCATCGATTCAATGAGCCTTGTGTTTTAAAGGAATTTGCCCCGCAGGTTCAAGGTACTTACGCTTTACAAAAAGCTGAAGAGTTGTTTGAGCGAGAAGCGGGTATCCTCTACAGACTGCAACATCCTCAAATTCCTCAATTTAGAGAATTATTCCGAGTCAAACAAGAGAGTAAAGGACTTCTATTTCTAGTACAGGATTTTGTGGAAGGGCAAACCTACCACGCTTTACTTGATGCTCGGAAACGCCAAGGACTACGGTTTAACGAAGCCGAAGTTACTCAACTCATGCTGCAAATCCTGCCTGTTTTGGAATACATCCACGACATGGGAGTGATTCATCGGGATATCTCTCCAGATAACCTGATTTTACGCAGTAAGGATGGCTTGCCCATACTAATTGACTTCGGTGGTGTTAAGCAAATCGCAGCAAGCGTTGCCTCTCAGTTCATGGCGTCACCTACTGCTGCTGGACTCCCTGAAATGCCAACTCGCTTGGGCAAGGCAGGCTATGCCCCGGAAGAGCAGATGCACAGAGGAATAGTCGCTCCTCACAGCGACTTGTACGCCCTTGCTGCAACGGTGATGGTATTGCTCACGGGTAAGGAACCCAACCAGTTAATTGACCCCCACTCCCTTGGGTGGAACTGGCGGCGGGAGGTTAACCTCAGCCCCAGGTTGGGAAGTGTTCTTGATAAAATGCTTGCACCCAGACCGAGCGATCGCTTTTTTTCAGCCCGTGAAGTGCTGCAAGCTCTGATGCCTCAGCCAGCACCTGTGCCATACCCAGCAACCCAACCCGCGTTACCAAGACATGAAGCCACTCGGGCAATTGCTCCTCCCCAGGTTACTGTTCCGGTTACCCCGCCTTCTCCCCCAACTGTCGCGACACCTTTGCCCAGTTCAACCAGTAAACAATCGTCCGGCTTAGTTGGAAAAATTCTGCTCGTCTTTGGATCAATTGTTGTTGCCGCTATTATTGGTTGGTTGGGCGGCAATTGGTGGATACATTCCCAGACGCCATCCAAGGACGTTCAGCCACAACCAACAGATGGTTCAGTTGCCTCGCCGACCACTGACCCTGAACCCCAGCCACCCGAACAGTTTTCTCCTGAGGAGCGAGAGCGCAAGGAAGCCCTGCGGCTGCGTCGCCTCAATTTGGGTATTAACTATAACTTTTACATTAACTTAGTGAATGAGGCGTTTTGGATTCAGTATCCCGATCGCCAAGGAAGTGCGTTGGGAACGGGTGCAGAGGATGCCCAGTTAAGAACGCAATGGGATGCGATCGCAGCTGATTTACTAACACAGATCGAGCTGATGAGTTTAAGCATTGCGTCGCGCCAGCAATTGGGAAGCTATAGCGAAGCTGACCTAACTCGTGCCAAAGCTGAAGCTAATCAGCTGCGCGTTAGTAGCCGTAGTCTTTATGATCTGGCGGATGCCAAGTTCCTTAAACAGTTCCCTCAACAGCGGGGTAAGGATTTTCTCAACCAGCCAATTGGTCAGGTGTGGCAAGCGGCTGTTGCCGATACCCTCAACGCTGTGAAAACCGGGGAGGCGTTTGCACGAATTGCTTTTGCCCCTGGTGCAGTTGACAAACAAGTTAGCGGTCGCCTGAAGCCAGGAGAAGGTAAAGCTTTTGTTGCCAGTCTTGCAGCGGGTCAGGCGATGGAGGTCAACCTCTCTACAGGTCAAAAAGCGTTGTTGTCAATCTACAGTCCCAGTGGCAAGACAACGCTCCTAGAAGACTCACGCGATCGCACTTGGTCGGGACAACTTCCAGAATCGGGTTTCTATGAGTTTGTAGTAGTTTCCGATAGCTCCGAGCCAATTGATTATCAACTCAATCTCACCGTTGAAAACTCAGCACTACCTCAACCCTCAGCAGACCCAACAACGAGTAGTCCCTCATCAACGTTTTGAGCGTTTTGGAAGTTCCAACTTCCTGGAGGAGCGAGTCGCCTTCAAGATGCCTCATCGTAACCGATTACTTACCTTGACTCGCCCTTGAAGCAGAGAGAGAATAAAGTGGCTTTTCTTGAGCCATTGAGACAGCCATAGTTATGAGACTTTCCCGTTCGCTAGCAGGGAAACTGATTGTATAAATCATGTCATTGTGCTGCCACATCACCGTTGAAAATTGATAGGACGGATTTTGACGCGGCCCTTCGATCAAGTAGCCTCGAAGGCTCTTTGTCAAGGGGATGCGATCGCCTTTTGCTTGATGCCGCTCTAACTCTCGCTTTGCACTTTCTGCCGTCTTCTTCTCTACGGAAAAGCTGCCTAAGAAGCAAGGCAGAGGACTGCTCTCACAGGTAAAAACACTTACCGTAAAGCTCTGGGGCGTCCCTGAGGGAAAGACGCGAACAACCAATTTACTTTCTTCGATATCCGAATGACCATTGATGGGAATGTCAGTAGGTAAGCGCATTGCTAACCCTTCTGGCAGGTTACTCTGGATACGTTCTAAATGGGGGATAAACACAGTAGCCGGACGGGCGGAAACACCCACCGCACAGCCAATGACACTAAGGAATACAGGCATTGCTAGCAAACAACGCCGCAAAATTGGGTAGAGCACTCAAGTTACGGATTAACTTCTGCTTAGTTATATCAATTTTCTTAGTGCAGAATAAAAAAGAACTTTATTACTTCCTCAATTCCTTAACCTGAGCCACTCGGAACTACTAAATAAATTAGCAATGCAGATTACCCAATGTCTCCACGCAGCCGTTCTGGTTTCCGATCTGGAAAAGGCAGAGCATTTCTATAGCAATGTTTTAGGATTATCCAAAGTCGATCGCATTCTCAAATTTCCCGGTGTCTGGTATCAAATTGGCGAGTTCCAAATTCATCTGATAGTAGATGCATCAATTCAACCAGTATTGCAAAATCCCGAAAAATGGGGACGTAATCCACACCTCGCCTTGAGTGTTACCGACTTGGACGCCGCGAAAACCCAACTCCTAGCTTATGACTGTTCGGTACAAGTGAGCGCTTCGGGTCGAGCAGCTCTCTTCACTCAAGACCCAGATGGTAACATCATCGAACTGAGTCAGGTTTAGGAGCGTAAGGCTTTACGCCTTTACAAAATATGGATAGCCGATCGCTTTTCAATGAAAATCATTACTTACTCCTACAGTGACCCTCTCTTAGAATCACCACCTGACCCAAGCCTTTGGGGTTGGGAAGTGGATCGAGTCTATCAAGATTTAGGCAAGCGAGGGGAACTAGAGCAGTTATTGAGTGACTGTCAAATAGAACCTGCGGAATACTTGTTAATTCGCCGTCTAGAGGAACTGGGCGATTCAGTGGCGCAAATAAGCGATCGCCTTACACAAATCGAAGCAATGGGTGTCCAAATCATTGCTACAGAACAATCCTACAGTTCTTCTCAATCTACAAATACCAGTATTCGCGCAGACTTACTGAAACTCCTAGGCGAAATTCAACGGGAAGCCAGCAGTCGCCGCATCCGTCAAGGACACGCCCGAAATCGCCTCAAAGTTCTCCCTCCGCCAGGAAAAGCACCCTACGGTTATCGGCGCGGTAAAGACCGCTATATTCTGGATCGCAGTACAGCACCAATTGTTAAGGATTTTTTTGAACAGTTTCTGCTTTATGGCTCCTTGCGTGGGGCGGTTCGCTATCTAGAGAAAAAGTACAGTAAGAAAATCTCGGTTTCTACGGGGCATCGTTGGCTTACTAACCCCATTTATCGAGGTGACCTTGGCTATCAAAATGGTGAAATTCTCTCAGATACCCACAGCCCAATTCTGAACCGAGAAGAAGCCGCGCAAATTGACCGACTGCTACGTCGCAACCGACGACTGCCGCCTCGTACCGCTAGTGCCCCCCGCTCTTTAGCAGGTTTAGTAATCTGTGGCGAGTGTCAGTCTCACATGGGGGTAACCCGTGTCACCAGATACCGCAAAGAGCAAGAATATCTCTACCTGCGCCCCATCAGCTGCCCAAAGCATCCGAAGTGCCGCGCGATCGCTTACGAAAAAGTTTTAAGCTGCACAATTCAAAACATTTGTCAAGAATTACCTCGTGCCGTCGCCGGGATGAGTGTCCTGAGTCTTGATGGTGTGAAGAAATCTATCACGAGTCAAATTGCCAATAAGCAAGATATTTTAGAGCAGCTACCGACTTTAATCGCAACGGGCATATTGGATGGAGAAACCGCCGATTTACGTGCCTACAAACTCCGAACCGAAATTTCTCAACTGCGATCGCGTCTAGCCGCCTTACCACCCGTTAATTTAAAAGCGATCGCCCAAGCCGTTTCTATTCCTCAATTCTGGAGCGATCTATCTGAATCAGAGCGCCGATTCTACTTTCGAGAATTTATTCGGCAAATTGAAATAACGCGCCAAGACAAGGAATGGCAACTACAACTAATATTTATTTTTTAGCCGATTGGCGGAAATCCCCTGAAAGTCGTGGATAATTCAACAGAACCAGGTGCAACTGCCTCAAATAAT
>DATNQT010000066.1:0-10655 GCA_036703885.1 Candidatus Sericytochromatia bacterium | reverse complement strand
CTTCAGTCGATAATTAAGGCAATTCTCGATCTATCCTGTTGACGCACTCACTCTTCACGACAACAAGCACATGGTTGACCAAGCTTTACCCCCAGTTTTAGAAAAAATCTTTGCCACTGATAGTGAACCGGATGCTGTCTTTCGTGAGATACTACCAGCTTTAGGTGACCTGTTGCAGTGCGATCGCTGCTTTCTTTACCTGCGTAATCCTCAAACTAAAATGGGGAAAATCGCTTACTGCTGGTGTCGGACTGACCAATATCCGGATGTCACAGACGCTGATTGGAAGAAAGAACCGGAATCGTTACCCCAAGAAGACCCTTTATTTGCCGCCGCGCTACGTGCAGAAGACTCAATTTTTGTGGAGGATGTAGAGACAGCAAGTCCAGAAGTCGTCAACGTAGATTTCGAGCGAGAAAACTTTGGACACCGAGCCTTGATTCATGCTCACTTGCGCCAGGATGGTCAATTGTGGGCAATTTTACAACCCTGTATGTTTGGTCAGCCAAGAGTTTGGACTGATCTGGATCATTCTGTGATTGCTCAGTTAGAGCCAAAGCTTGCACCACTGGCTGTTGCCTATGTCAAGGAAGCAGGGGTTTAAGTTCTTGAAAGTGGGAAGGCGATCGCTTTTACGAGACTGGCTCATCTTCATTAGATGTATAGACACGGTAGCCATAAATCAGGAGAGGGTTGGGGAGGGATTCTTCTTCCTTATGCCGTTGTACTGCTGTAGATGTTAGAAACGAAAGCTAGGGCAGTTTCGATACACTAAAGAAAATATAAAGGCAGCGGTTGTGACTGAAAAAAATCGCTCCCAGTGGGACGCTGGCAGATTTATCAAAACACTGACCTACTTCGAGGTCATCCCTTTCCTGAACTGGCTACAGCAGCTATTCACACGCACCAATCGTAAACCAGAAAACCAGAGTAGAGGCAAACAAATGGGAGTAATACTGGTAGCTGGCGCAACTGGCGGTGTCGGGAAGCGAGTTGTGCAACGTCTAGTCGAGCAAAATTATCAAGTACGTGCTTTAGTCAGGGATGCCAAAAAAGCACAGCAGATGCTCGGTAACGATGTAAAACTATTCGAGGCAGACATCACCATCCCAGAGACATTAACCCCTGCACTGACAGACGGTATTTCTGCTGTCGTGTGTTGCACAGGAGTCCGGGTTCAGCCTGTCGAAGGCGATACACCTGACCGTGCTAAATACTATCAAGGCATTAAATTCTATATGCCAGAAGTTGTGGATAGTCCCGAAATTGTGGACTACCAAGGGATCAAAAACTTAGTGCAAGCGGCGGCGATGAGTCTGGGAATGGCAGGGGAAAAACTGCTATTTGATTTTAAGCACCCATCAGATGATGTGAAAGAAACTTGGGGTGCTGTAGACGATGTCGTGATGGGTGGCGTTAGCGAGAGTTCTATCCAATTAATTGATAAGGCAGCACTCTTCACTGGAAATGTATCGACTCAAAACTCCGGTGGCTTTGTTTCAGTTCGTACCCGTAACTTCGAGCCAGCATTGGATTTGGCTGAATATAAGGGGATAGAGCTGCGTGTGAAGGGAGATGGTCAGCGCTACAAGTTTATTTTGCGATCACAAGCCAAATGGGATGGTATTTCCTACTGCTATTCGTTCGATACAGATAAAGATAACTGGATTAATGTTCGCATTCCGTTTGAGGCTCTGATTCCAGTATTTCGCGCTAAAACCTTAAAAGAGGCTTCTGCATTCGATTCTAGCCAACTCTATGCGTTGCAGCTAATGCTCAGCAAGTTTGAGTATGACGGGGAACTGAACCCGAAATTTCAACCAGGTGGCTTTGCCCTACAAGTGGAAACGATTAAAGCTTATGGTGGTGCCCCAAAACCGCAGTTCATTATGATTAGTTCAGCGGGTGTCACTCGTCCAGGACGTCCGGGAATTAACTTAGAAGAAGAGCCACCTGCGGTACGGATGAACGACCAACTAGGAGGAATTCTCACCTGGAAGCTACGAGGAGAAGAGAGTGTGCGCCAAAGTGGGGTTCCTTACGCTATTATCAGACCTTGTGCTCTAACCGAAGAACCTGGAGGTAAGGCTTTGGTTTTTGAGCAAGGTGACAACATCCGGGGTAAGGTGAGTCGAGAAGATATTGCTGAGCTTTGTGTTCAGGTGCTAGAGCAACCTAAGGCTCGTAATGTCACTTTTGAAGTGAAAGAGGGAGAAGATAGCAACCACCCAGCTAACTGGGAAAGCCTATTTTCTACTCTAAAAACTGATACTAATAACCACTAACCATCTAGCGTTAACTAGCAAGACGATCAGATACTTGAGGCTGTAACAAGCACACCAACTCGTTTATGCCTCGCTTCACATGTCTTGATACCGTCATTGGGCTAACACCAATGTGTTTAGCTGCTTCCTCACGCGGTAGTTGCCGCAAACAAACATACTCAATAGCAGTGCGAGTCTTCTCTTCCAGATGGCTCATTGCTCCATGTAGCTGTTGTCGCTCTTCTTCCCGATTCTGCCAAGCTTCATGATAGGCGTCAGGTAACATTTCTCCCAACGTTAGGGCAGAATCAACCGTCTGCCCTACCGTTGCATCCAGACTTAAAGGTAGGCGATTTTGAATAGCTAATTTACTTTCCTGCCACTCGCGCAATGATACCTTCAAGGCTTGAGCAATCTCAGCATCTTTGGGCAGCCGTCCGAGGGTAGCTTCCAATTTTTTACTCTCTTTTTGCCCTTCCCGTTGCAGTTCCTGCCAGCGACGCGGAATCTTGACAGTACTGCCCTTGTCACGTAAAAAATGTAGCATCTCGCCCCGAATGTAAGGCACAGCAAAGGAACTGAAAGCACAGCCTTGATGAGGGTCGAACCGCTCAATGGCACGAATCAAACCGAGATAGCCAATTTGCTGCAAATCTTCATAAGGTTCAGTACACTGCTGACTGACTCGATAAGCAATCTTTCTTACCAAACCTATGTTTAACCGTACTATCTGATTGCGAACTTCAACCGTTGGATTTCGGGAGTAAGCAATCAAAAGTTCCATTCCGCGAAAACGTACAGACTGAGTCGCCATAATGTAAAAACCCCATTCCTGGAACCTGTGCCTTCAAGTGGCTTGCTGTAACTAAGCCATCTTGAAATCATTGTCTGTACATAGAAAGGATTAAACTATCGTTGTTTTACGGAAATAATTGCGCTCGACAATTTCCATCTCCGTATATATGCGGAGATGACTTAACAGGGAAACTTGCGATCGCTTAAATGTGCCTTTAGGCAGAAACTGACGTTGGCTAGTTTTCCCTCCTAGCCGAGTGCTTCGGAACTCGTCACAATAGGACTAGATATCAATTTGTTTTTGTAACTCATCGGTAAAGTGAGAGAGGAAGTCTCATGAGCAACACCAGTAACTTTCGTCAAGCGATTCGCGAGGCTAAAGGCCAAGCGCTAGTCGGCCCTAATGTCATTGCCAACGCTCTTCCCTATGTAGGTGCAGGTCTAGTCCTTACCGCTGTAGGCACTTACGGCGGCTTGGGAGTCATCAATGCTCGTCCAGAGCTATTCTTTCCCACATTTATTGGTGCGGTGATTGTCGAGTTTATTCTCTTCTTCGTCGCCCAAAATGTTGCCGCGAAAGGAAACAAAAGCGTCGCGCTGCCTCTTTTAGCGCTCTACAGCCTGCTATCCGGCTATACCCTCAGCGGCATAGTATTTCTTGCCCTGAGAACACAGGGGGTTGGTCTGCAAGGAATTGGTTTTGCCGCCCTAGGCTGTGGCGTTACCTTTATTGCCGCCCGTCAGATTGGCTCTAATCTTTCTGACCAAGACGGCATGGCTTTAACCAAAACCATACAACTAGGCATGATTGCTCTAATTGTTGTCATGGTGGGTCAGTTACTCTTTGCCATGTTTGGTGGTGGCATACCCAGTTGGTTAGATATTGCTATTTCCGGTATCGGCGTATTTCTGTTTGCCGGAGCGGCTGTGGTCGATTTCTACATCCTGCCGCGTAGCTACCGTGACGACCAATACTTGCCTGCGGCGCTGTCGATGTACCTGACCTACATTAATTTGTTCGTCTTCATCTTACGGCTGCTCATCGCCATTAACAGTCGCGACTAACTTAAGTTCCATCAAATTACTAAAGTAGGGGTACAGCCAACTGTGCCCCTATTTTGTTTGTGAGAGCAAACTTTAGTTAAAATCGACAATGCAACCCTCAACAAGTGGTAGCGAAGGATTGAAACGATGGTAGAAACATTAGAAATTAAACGCGAAGTCGAACTGTTGTCAGAGCGCCTGGGTAAAACCCAGGACTATCTTTGACGTTCCGGCTCTAACTGCAAAAATTCAAGACTTGGAGCAATTAGCGGCTCAACCTGATTTCTGGGACGACCAAGCCTCAGCTCAGAAAACCCTTCAAGAACTCAACGACCTCAAATCAAACCTTCAGCAGTATCAGCAGTGGCGAACTAGCTTAGAAGATGCAAAAGCTGTTTTGGAGTTGCTCGAACTTGAAGATGACGCAGGACTACTATCTGAAGCTGAAACCAACCTGACTCAGCTAAATCACGAACTTGACCGTTGGGAGTTGGAACAGCTACTATCCGGCACTTACGACGCTAAAGGTGCGGTGCTCACGATTAATGCGGGTGCAGGTGGAACTGATGCTCAAGACTGGGCAGAGATATTACTGCGAATGTACACCCGTTGGGCAGAGAAGCACAATTACAAAGTACACCTGGCAGAAAAATCGGAAGGGGACGAAGCGGGTATTAAGTCGGTCACTCTGGAAATTGATGGACGTTATGCCTATGGTTACCTAAAAGCCGAGAAGGGAACACATCGACTGGTGCGAATTTCTCCTTTTAATGCTAACGGTAAGCGGCAAACCAGCTTTGCTGGTGTGGAAGTGATGCCGTTGATTGATAATTCGGTCGAGCTTGATATTCCAGAGAAAGATTTAGAAGTCACAACCTCCCGTGCTGGTGGTAAGGGTGGACAAAACGTCAATAAGGTAGAAACGGCGGTGCGAATTCGGCATATTCCGACTGGGATTGCTGTGCGCTGTACTGAAGAGCGAAGTCAACTGCAAAACAAAGAAAAAGCCTTAGTTATTCTGAAAGCCAAGTTGCTGATTATTGCTCAAGAGCAACGCGCTCAAGAGATCGCTGAGATTCGGGGTGATATAGTAGAAGCGGCTTGGGGAAACCAAATTCGTAATTATGTCTTCCATCCTTACCAGATGGTGAAAGATTTACGCACGAATGTTGAGACGACAGCCGTTAGTGATGTGGTCGATGGGGACCTCGATCTATTTATTGAAGCCTACCTCCGCCAGGAAAATCAGCTGACGTAAAACTCGCGCTACCAGAGTTAAGCCTTGCTGATGTGCAAAAAGCGATCGCCTATGCTTACATAAAGCTAACGCCTCTAAATTCTTTGCCGTTAAAGGTGCGATCGCTTTTCAGCTTGCGTAAATCCCAAAGATATCGGCGATAACTACTACAGCTTGTGCCGATGCCAAGTTTCCTCTCACCAGACAACACAACTTAAACGCCGATAAGCTTAACATCTCTAGAGCCAAGGAATTGTTAAGTAACCTGTTACATTAGAGGCATAAAATAACGTTTGGGCTATAGTGAGCATTTCTTATGAGCAACCCATCTTCACCCGCCAAAGCTCCAGAACCGAGTTTTGGTGAAACTACAATCCCAGCTACCTTAACCTCAACTGAGGCAAAACCCAGCTACGTGAAACTAGCAATGCGCAACATGGTGCGTAAGCGCGGTACCTCTCTCAAACACTTCTTCTTAACTATTGTCGGTCTCTTGGCTGTGCTTATTGGTCTTGCCTACCTAACCCGTTAAATTACTAATTGCAATGCTTTGGAGACTCTACTAACGTGCAAGTGGAAGTGAGTGTGCAGGATTGTTTCTTTACCGCCTCCCAATCAGCCGCTACTGAGGCAGATGAGTCCTCTTGCCCGATATCAATGGCAACATGGGAAAGTTGGTTTTACCAATGGTTAGAAAATCTAAAACCGGATATTTCACCAGCTAACGCCTACGAACTCAGCCTTCGCCTCACCAACAATACGGAAATCCAGTCTCTCAATGCCCAGTACCGTAATAAAAATCAACCGACAGATGTACTAGCTTTTGCAGCATTAGAGGTAGACTCTCCTCAGTTACCACCCCAAATCCAGTTGTCGCTGCCGTTGTATCTAGGTGATATTGTTATTTCGGTTGATACAGCTCATCGACAGGCACAACAACAAGGTCATTCCTTAAAAACCGAACTAGCTTGGCTAGCCACTCACGGTTTACTTCATCTTCTGGGGTGGGATCATCCGGATGAAGAAAGTCTGATGGCAATGCTCGAGCAGCAGTCTACTCTACTGGCGCTCGTAAATTTAACTATCCAAGTCTAGTGGGTTATGCCTTCTGGAAGTATCCTCTGAAATGGGAAAAAAAATTAATGGTGTTACAAAAAGCTGAACCTTCCGCGCCTTCTTTTGCTGTTCCGAGTTCCCTATCTATGTCTCAAGATCTGTCGATGCCGACACCAAACCAATCAGAGCCGGTCGTAAAACGAAGTCGGGAATTAGCGTGGCGAATTGCTCCCACGTTAATGCTTAGTTTTAAGTATGCCTGGGCTGGAGTTAGTTATGCCTTTAGTACCCAGCGCAACTTTCGTATCCATACAGCGATAGGCACCTTGGCAATTGGCTTGGGTGTTTTTTTACATCTGAGCGCGGTGGAACTTGCTGTAATTTGCCTGACCAGTGCGCTAGTGATGGCGCTGGAGTTATTAAATACAGCAATTGAGTCAGTAGTTGACTTAACGGTTAAACAGTCTTACCATGAACTGGCAAAAATTGCCAAAGACTGTGCTGCTGGTGCGGTGCTGGTTTCTGCGATCGCTGCTGTGTTGGTCGCAGGCTCACTGCTAATTCCACCCCTATTGGCTCGGATTCAATCTGTGGTTCAATAGCGATCGCCTTACATACAAACAAAAAGTACGGTGGTTGAGTGATGGGTTGTAAACTTTAGACCCAAAGGAGGTGCTTTTTGATCATTGTTATTGACAATTACGACAGTTTTACCTACAACTTAGTGCAGTACTTGGGTGAGCTGGGTAATGAATTACCCGTAGCTTCTGAGATTCAGGTCTACCGCAATGACAAAATCGATAGCGAGCAAATCAAAAAGCTCCGACCTGATGGCATAGTAATTTCTCCAGGACCAGGGCGTCCAGAAGATGCAGGGATTTCTGGATCTTTATTTAGCCAACTCGGTTCCACTGTTCCGATTCTGGGCGTATGTCTGGGTCATCAAAGCTTAGGACAGGTATTCGGCGGTAAGATCGTATCCGCTCCTGTCTTGATGCATGGCAAGACTTCTGAAATCCATCACACAGGCGTTGGCATTTTCCGAGGATTAGCCAATCCCTTTACAGCTACTCGATATCATAGTCTGGTAATTGACCGACAAAGCTGTCCAGATATCCTGGAAATTACAGCTTGGGTTGATGATGGCACAATTATGGGTGTCAGACACCGGAACTATCCGCACCTTGAGGGCGTCCAATTTCATCCAGAGAGCATTCTGACCTCTTCTGGTAAGCAGTTGCTGCGAAACTTCTTGGAATCACTTCCGGCATCGCGTCGCCAGTTAATGTCAGTATCTTAAAGGTGAAATTAGCTTAAGAAAACATGAAACGGCGACAGTTGATGCGCTATGCAGGTGCGGGGTTGGTCACGACACTCTCCACAGGTTTAGCTTCTGGACTTAGTTCTACTCAAGCTCAGACGGGCAGTGGTGGGCTTTCAGTACAATGGCTCGGACATACCTGCTTTTTATTTACTGGCAGTGGTTCGCGAGTTTTGGTCAATCCATTTCGCTCATTGGGTTGCACTGCTGGGTATCGCGCACCCAAGGTGGCAGCAGATTTCGTACTCATCAGTAGTCAGCTACTTGATGAAGGAGCCGTTGAGGGGTTACCAGGGAATCCCCGCATCTTGTTTGAACCGGGCGTATATGAGGTCAGTGGGTTACGATTCCAAGGAATTAGCATCGCTCACGATCGCGCTGGAGGGAGGCGGTTCGGCGCTAATATCGCTTGGCAGTGGACTCAAGGCGGTGTCAAGGTTCTGCATCTAGGAGGCGCAGCAGCACCCATTGCTCTAGAGCAGAAAATCCTCATGGGGCAGCCTGATGTGGCGCTCATACCCGTCGGAGGTGGTCCAAAAGCCTACAATCCTCAGGAAGCCAAGCAAGCCGTTGGAGTCCTTAATCCAAAAGTAGTCATTCCTACTCAGTACCGTACACAGGCAGCTAATGCTGGAGCTTGCGATCTCGTACCTGTGGATGAGTTCTTGACGTTGATGGAAGGAATGCCTGTAGTTCGTGCCAACAGCGACACGATAACCCTAAATCCGACCGATTTGCCCAAGAACGGGTCAGAAATTCGAGTGCCCAGTTATAAGTTTTAGGCAGCTTCAAATTAAAAAGTATCTAATGTAGAGGCGAGTCGCTTTAGGGAATCGGGGATAAGGAATAGGCAATGGGAAAATATTTTACGTAGTGTATGTATGATTAATTACCAATAACCAATAACCAATTCCCCATTCCCAAAAAACTGATAGCGAAGCGGTAGCAACGTTAGGAGCGTCTTGTGCTAGTTGAGGTGCGGAATGTATGTTAAATAGAGTTATTTATCGCTAAATATAGTGCATTAAATTCATCATTTTGCAGAAGACCCATTGGATCTAAAGAAAGATGTTCTTTAATACGCTTAACAAAATACATATCAATATTTCCTTTGTTTTTTGCTGCAATTTTACCCCGATGTTCGCATTCAAACAAATCCTTAACTAAGTCAAAGGTTGTTTGAGAAACATTGATAGCACCAGGAATACTAGATGATTCTATTCTAGAGGCTGTATTAACAGCATCACCCCAGACATCATAGGTAAACTTCTTCTTCCCAATCACTCCAGCAAGTAAAGAACCGGAATGGATACCGATGCGGATTTCCCAATAAGGTTGATTATTTTTAATTTTCTCGTGTCGCCGCCAGCTCATAAAAGCTTGAATTTGTAACGCGGCGAGTACAGCGTCAATGGCATGAGTTGCTTTAGGAACTGGAATCCCAGAAACACACATATAACTGTCACCAATTGTTTTTAGCTTTTCTAGATTATACGTTTCGATAACCATATCAAAGTAAGAAAAGCAATAATCTAACTCATCAACTAACTCTTGTGGCGTTAGCTGTTCGGCGAGTTTTGAGAAGTCTTTAAAGTCTGTAAAGAGAACAGATGCAGATTCATAATGTACGGGTTTAACTTTGCCGGTCTGCTTGATTTCATTAGCAATTTTCTGGGGAAGAATATTTAAAAGTAGCTCGTCAGACTTCCGCCGTTCCTCATGAAGTTGGGAGTAGAGCAAGTTCATTTCTCCTAATAAAAAATTCATCTCCTCAAAATGTTGAGCATTTCGGATTGCCGCTGATACTTGTAAAGCTAATAAGTAACCAATGCGTAAATCTTCATGAGTGTAGGCTGGCAATGATGTATTTGCAAAGTTAATCGAACCAATGATTTTACGTTCGCATTCTAGAGGGATGATAATTTGCGAGGTATAGGGTTCTGGGAAACTATTTTTATAATCTTTTGGGTTGAGTTGAGCCTGCCCTGTTTTAATAGCACGGTTAATCGGGTTGTCGTCTGAATCAGTATAGAGACTGCACGTTAAAGGGGAGCCAAAGAGTGTCAGGAGACGATAAGAACCGTCCTGATTTTTCAGACAGACACTACAGTGTTTGAAGTCCATCAACCATTTGGCTTGCTTACCTACTATCCGCAGAATTTCATCCAAATTTAAGGAACGATTAATTGCATTGGCAATTTCGTTCACGGCGGCAATGCGGCTAGAAAGCGCTTGGACTTCGGTAAGTAGGCGTCGAGTTGTCTGTAAGAGTTGTTCGCGATCTTGAGCGTCTATCCTCCTGTCGTTCATTGAAATAAGATAGTAAGTCATAAATCATCAATTTCAAGAGCGATCGCATCAGTATACTGATTGACTTCTGTAAATAGATTCGCCGTAGCAATCAGCTCAAACACTTCTAATTTATCCAATCCTAACTCTTGTAAGTGTTTGTAATCTGCATCTGTTAACTTATGGGGTTCGGTAGCAGCAAGTAAACCAAAGTTGATCACAGCTTTTTCCCGTTCAGGTAGCGGACAGTTGGCAAAGTCAGAGACGAGGGTATGCAAAACTTCTTCACTAATCCCCAATGCTGATAACCCGTGCAGGTGGACTTGGAGCGCGTACTGGCTACCATTCGCCTGAGAAATGGCAACGCCAATCATCTCCTTAATAGTGCGGGGAACGTGTCCCTGAAGAATAGTCGAGCGGAACTTTTTCCAGTTAGCCTCTAAAAAGTCCGGGCTGATTGACATCGATTTAAATAGATTGGGTACAATGCCAAATCCTAGTTCAATCAGAATTTCATCGTAGACTACCTTTACCTTTGGATCGGTTACTTGGTCATATTCCTGGATGGGAAAGTGAGTCATAGTTGCCTCGCTCCAATTCAAAATTCAAAAATCTACAGCAGTTTTGAGACGGGGAATGCTATATTCCC
>DATNQT010000065.1:0-7432 GCA_036703885.1 Candidatus Sericytochromatia bacterium | reverse complement strand
TGTCTAGCTCCTAATCAACAGCAATTTCAACACGGCGATTGCGTTGCTGGTTAGAAACAGTAGTGTTAGGAACAAGGGGGCTAGTTTGACCGTAGCCCACTGTAAGCCATCGGTATTGAGTGCCCAAGGCGTTGGCAAGATACTGCTCGACAGCTTTGGCGCGTCGAAATGACAGTTCTCGCTCGTCCTCGGATTCACCAGTAGCGTCGGTATGGGCAGCAATGCGGATTGTACTCGAAGGGTAGTTGCGCAAATCGGCAACGATTTTATCTAAAATCAAGCTGGCTTCTGACCGCAGAATACTGTTGCTCGGCTCGAATAATACATCGCTAGGTAATGTTACCTTCAGTTTGCCAGGTTGACCCACAGAGGCAGAGACGGTAGTGGCTTCATTAGTAGGGCTGTTTGCTACAGATTGGGCACTTGGGCTACTAGACGATACACCTTGAATTTGTAGAGCGATCGCTTGTAGCCGCGCTTCTAGAGCGTCGTTGGGGCGATTAGTGCCGAGTTGGGATTCCAACGTCGCCACCTCATCGCTCAACTCCTTCAATTGCCCCTGTAATTTCGTTAACTGAGCTTGCGCCTGCTGTTTTTGTGCTGGTGCTAGCTGTGGCGAGGCATTGGTAGACTCTAGTGCAGCCGTTGGGCTGGCATTGGCAGGGGCTAGAGGTGTTTTATTGTAAAAACGATCCAGCACCTTGAACAGTAGAGGTCGCTCTGGATTCGGATTGGGATAGAAGTTGGCGAAGATAATCCCTGAAATCAGGGCTAAACCGCCCCCTACGCCCAAGAGCAGGAGTCGGAAGATTAAAACGAGTAACCACGGTTGTTTTCTGGGGGATTTGTTGGGGGAAGTCTTGGCTTCTGAACTAGCGGATTGAGTCACCGAATTTTCCTGAATTTTAACCAGACCATAGAAGAATAATAGAGACAATAGAGCACTTGATCGTTCCATCTTGATGCCCAAAAGTAGGATGATCGCAAAATTGGGCAAATTAGCATCAAAATTCGTAAAGCTAAAGTGAAAACTTTCGTAAAAGAGTGAAAAGATGGATTCTTAACTTGTTATACATAACGTAAGGGACGCGGCTTTGTAGTTCCTCTGGCGTTACTCCTCACACCAGAAGCGCCGTTTAGCAACCCTACTCCCTCTCAATGTGCAAAAGAATATTTTGTTTACTAGGATGGTTTCGCAAGCAACCATACAATTTGCTTTTAATCTTCGTTTTGCTTATGGCACATAACTCACCCGCTCAGGCTAACCCAGTGAAGGTGCCGATTGAAACAAGCTCGGCATCAGTGTCATCTTCCCAGCCCTCCATGCAAGCGCCTGAAGAAATAGCCCCTGAGATGACTGAATTAGGAGTGCAGATTGACCCTCTAGGTAGCCCCTACCCCATTCCTTGGAATTGGGTGTTAGCAGCCCATGCTGAACTGAGTGCTAACGGGCATTCTGGTATACGATACTATCGAAGTCCGTCCTTAGTTTCTCCAGATGGTCTGTATGCTGCCTATACTCGCATTCAGATGGAGGGAGAGCCGCAACTGTACCGCAGCCGCGTTACGAGTGTAATGTTCCTGGAAAATTTGCAGACAGGAGATTTGCGAACAATAACGGCGGCTTCTCCCTTGGCGGACAATCCTTTGGTTGGTAATGAAGAAGCTGATATGCCAGGGGCAATCTCAATTTTGATGCCGATTTCCTGGTCTAAATCAAGCGATCGCCTTTTGGCACGCCAATTTGAAGGAATGTTCAGCACCTCGGATGCTTCTGATTACGCGGTAATTTGGGATCGAAAACAAAATCGCACTACTACCATCGCCCCAGAGCGAATTGACTACAGCAGCGCTGTGTTGCTGGGATGGAGTCGCACAGAACCCGATCGCGTTCTCTTTCGCGCTGGGGAATTAGGTGATGAACGTTGGCCCGTGTGGGCGGTCGATCTAAACCGTCAAACCATCCTCGCCCATGAACAAGAGCCAGTTGTTTACGGTCAATTGGTTAACAACGTTTGGGGGGGTCCCCAGGCTCGCTGGTAAGTTAAGGTTGACCAAAACAAGAAAAGAAGACATGGGCACGCCCAGAGGGAAAGTAATGAGTGGGGAGAGGCTCCTTTCTTCCCCCACTCCCCACTCCCCACTCCCTACTCCCTTTTTCACTTAGCGCAGGGTAACAAATTCCTCAGCAGTGGACGGATGGATGCCAACAGTTGCGTCGAAGTCTTTTTTGGTAGCTCCCATTTTAAGGGCGATCGCAATTCCTTGAATGACTTCGGCGGCGTTGTCGCCTACCATGTGTGCCCCTAACACTTTCTGCGTATCTTCCTCCACAACTAACTTCACCATCGTTCTCTCGTCCCGACCGCTCAAGCTATGATAGGTCGGTTTAAACTTGGCGCGATAAATCTTCACCGCAGCACCATATTGTTCCCGTGCTTCGGCTTCTGTCAAACCCACCGTTGCCGCTTCCGGGGTGGAAAAAACAGCTGTGGGAATATTGTCATAGCTCATCGTTCGGGACATCCCACCAAAGTGAGTATCGGCAAAAGCACGACCTTCGCCGATCGCCACAGGTGTTAGATTGATGCGATCAGTGCAGTCGCCTACTGCAAAAATATTTTCTTGGTTGGTTTGGCTGTATTTATCAACTGCGATCGCTCCTCGGTTGATTTCCACGCCAGCATTCTCTAACCCCAAGTTCTTGAGATTCGGCTTGCGACCTGTAGCCGCCAAAACGACATCCGCGAGGATAGTTCCCTGGTGTTTGCCTGCCAGCGTTACTTTCAAACCTTCTGGCGTCTTTTCAATGGTTGGGGATTCACTCACCACAAGAACCTCAATCCCGTGCTGTTGCATCCCCTCTTGAATTCCAGAGCGCAGATCGTCATCAAATCCCCGCAAAATTAGGTCATTGCGAAGAATCTGCGTTACTTCAGAACCCAAGCCATTCATAATGCAGGCAAATTCCACACCAATGTAACCCCCACCGAAAATGACGATGCTCTTGGGTTGCTCCTTTAGAAGGAACATATCATCGGAGGTAATCGCGTGTTCTATCCCTGGAATATCTGCCTTAACTGGATGTCCCCCAACCGCAATCAAAATTTTATCGGCTGTAACTTTACGGTCGTTGATTTCCAATGTATGAGGATCGAGGAACTTAGCATACCCTCTAAATAGCTCCACATTGGCATTGTTGAGCATATTCTGATACACCCCGTTGAGGCGAGTCAGTTCCTTATCGACGGCAGTAATCATCTTTTGCCAATCGAGGGTACTTTGCACGGGACTCCAACCAAAACCCTGGGCATCTTCAAACAAGCCAGGGAAGTGGGAAGCGTAAACCATCAGTTTCTTGGGAATGCAGCCGCGATTGACACAAGTGCCGCCTAATCGGTCAAATTCTGCAACTGCAACCTTTGCTCCATGTTGTGCTGCCCGTCTGGAAGCCGCAATTCCGCCAGAACCCCCGCCAATCACAAACAAATCGTAATCGTAGGTCATAACTTAAGTTAACTCTCATCTATTAATTCAGTTTTACACTCCCAACCGATGAATTAGGTTTGTCGCAATTTGACCTAATCAGTTCCAATATCGGCTGCAAACTTTGCGAGATTCTCTTGACGCCATCTAGCATCAGCTTTACGGTTAGTTTGCAACTCCAATACTCGGATACCTTGGCTAGGAAGTGGGTTTAATAGCTGCCTCAACTGCTCCCAAGACTGAATTAAATGGTGTTCTACTCCGTAGGTGACACACAATTGTGCAAAGTTGATATTTTGTGGGGTTGTAAAAAATTCTTCAAACGGTGGGTCAAACTTGGAGATAGGCAACATCTCAAAGATGCCGCCGCCATTGTTGTTGATTAAAACAATGGTTAAATGACCGACAAATTTATTGTTTAGTAAGAAACCATTGGTGTCGTGCAACAATGCTAAGTCGCCCGTCAGCATCACACTGCTTTGATTTTGGTGAGCGATGCCCAAAGCCGTTGATAAAGTGCCATCAATGCCGTTAGCACCTCGATTGAAAAAAGGTCGGATGGCAGAATTGTTGGGCTTCCAAAAGAATTCAACATCCCGTACTGGCATACTGTTGGCAATAAATAGTGGTGTATTTGAGGGCAGGCTTTGGGAGAGTAACCAAGCGGCTTTGCTTTCAACCAGTTGGCTTAGGGTAGTCATTTTTTGGTCAACTGCTAACCGTACCTTGGCTTCAGCAGCACACCATTGGTTAAGGTAAGCTGAGGTTACCCCCCCTAACCCCCCCTTACTAAGGGGGGGGATATGAGATGCTAGGTGTTCTACGGTGGTTCTTAGGTGGATGGTTTGACCGTGGAGAGGGTCGAGGTTGTGGTGGCTCATTTCAATTATCCAGCGTCGTGGTTGGGTGTTATCCAGCCAGGTACGTAGTTCTTTACTAATGGGTAGTTCACCGAGATGAATTACCATTTCTGGTTTTAGCTGCTGCGCTAGTTGCCGATTACGCAGGATGAGATCGTAGGTGGAAATCAGATAGGGGTTAAGGTCTGCGTAGTTTCTGACTGGCGAGAGTCCTTCAGCAAGTACGGGCCAGTTTAGGGCTTTGGATAATTGGGCGATCGCTTCACAATATTCCTGTGGCTGTTGAGGTTGGGCGGAACCAGCGATGATGATGCCTTTCTCGCATTGTTGCCATTCTTGGTGGGGAATCGGGAATGAGGAGTGGGGAATGGGGAGTGGGGAGTGGAGAAGATGAGCGAAGAAAGCTTCGGGTTGAAATTGGGATTTTAGGGTATTGGTATCGAATTGTGGTATGGGTGCGAGGGGGTCGCGGAAGGGGATATTGAGATGAACTATGCCAGGAACTGGAAAAAGCGATCGCTCCCATGCATGAGCAACAGTTTGCCGCAAATAACTCAGCATCCCGATTTCTAGAGAAGGCACGGCTAACTCGGTTTGCCAGTTGGGGTAGTTGCCATATAACTTCAGTTGATCAATAGTTTGCCCGGAATGACAATCCCGCATTTCTGGAGGGCGATCGGCGGTTAATATCAATAGCGGTACTCGACTTTCCTTCGCTTCAATCACAGCTGGGTAGAAATTAGCGCCAGCAGTTCCAGACGTGCAAACGAGAACAACGGGGTGTGCGGTTGCCCTGGCAATTCCTAACGCAAAGAAGGCGGCGGTTCGCTCATCCAAAACTGGAATAGTGTCTATCTGGTTAGTTAGAGTAAACGCGATCGCTAGAGGTGTTGAGCGCGAACCCGGACAGATAACCGCTGTAGTCAATCCTAAGCGATATAAGGTTTCTACTAAAATAGAAGCCCAAACGGTATTTGTGTTGCGAAAATCAATTGGCATTTCAATAAAGTTCTTGCTTCCTCCTTACCCCCCTAGCTCCCCTTAATAAGGGGGGAACGTAAGGATAGATTTTATATTGTTAAGGCTTGGAGGATCGATCTGTAGCGTCTTAAAAGTGAAATGGTATAACCCATATGATTCTTGAAGCGGTTATGCTCAACATCAAATTCGGTGAAGAGCAAGATTTTGAAAGAGCTTTTAAAGAAGCCTGTAGCATTATCTCGTCTATGAACGGATATTTATCCCATGAACTGCATCGATGTCTTGAGGTGAAAGGCAAATACTTATTGCTGGTTAGGTGGCAAACTTTAGAAGACCATACAATTGGATTTAGGGAGTCTTTCGACTATCAGAAGTGGAAAAGATTGCTTCATCGTTTTTACGAGCCATTTCCAACCGTTGAGCATTTTGAACCAGTAGAACTCCATCGGTGAGTGGCAGGGTAAACGCATCCAAAACTGACTAAGATTTGAGATTAAATCATATACTGCCCGTTTGACCATCTTTCTGCTGCCATGAGCTTTACCGTGAAAGTAATTCATAAGCGCAACCAGCCGTAAAAATCCCAAAGATAGAGCACCTTTTTTTAGCTGCCTCAGGTGGGTGTGCTATTTCTGGAAAAAGATCGGCAGTGGATCTGGTACAGCGTCCGAGGTAAGCGGCAGATCACAAATGAGTTTCTGCCTGAGCCTTATCTAAGCAAGCTTTCAATTTTTCGGCTAGCACCTTTACATGAGGTTCTTGTAACATACCAAGGTGGGTACCAGGAACCTCATGGAAATCTAATCCTCCAGCAGCAAGTTCGCCCCAGCCCAAGTGAGGATCACCGTAAGAGCTTACACCAATAATCTGCTCTCTAGACCGGAAGAGGGTCACTCGACCACGGTAGACTTGCGGTACATAGTTTCTTGATGCCTGAGTGTTTTCCTGTCGAAAAGTGAAGTCTTGAAGATTATTAGGCAACGGTCGTCCAATACCTAGGTAAAACTTGCAGCCAATCTCGTTGAGGCTATGATTGAGTTGATCGTTGAACCTTTGGATTTTTCCCTTCAGGTTATCCTTTGCCTTCTTTAGAACATACGTTGGTCCGAGTTGTAAAAACTTACTCCAGTGAGCAGAGAGCCGCTCACCGCTTGATATTTGATTGACTGTCTCTGAAGCGTATGTATCCAACAAGGCTAGCAGAGCTACCTTTTGACCTTGCGCGACTAGCTGCTGAGCCATCTCAAAAGCCACACTGCCTCCAAAAGATACGCCAGCCAGAAAATAAGGTCCTTCGGGCTGGAGAATCCGCGTTTCTTTAATATAGTGAGCAGCTAAGTTCTCAACCCGATTAGGAGGAGCATATTTTTTATCCATAATTTGTGCGGCTAGTCCATATAGGGGTCGTTCTAGACCCAAATGATGTGCCAAAGGGCGGTAGAATTTGAGACCTCTGCCAAGCACATGGATACAGAATAGAGGCGGTTTGGAACCCTTAGGTTGAATCACTATCAGTGAGGAACAAGGCGATGGCGAGCCAGACTGATTCAGAAGGTTAGTTGCGCTCTCAAGCTGCATTGTTGATTTCTTCTGTTCACAGCTATGGTCTTCTTGGTTGAAAAGGCTAGCTAGTTCCTTAATAGTCGGTGCTTGGAAGAGGTTAGCTAGAGGGAGATTTCTGCCCAATTTCTTCTCGATTTGTGCGAATAGGCGTGCAGCCAGCATGGAGTGTCCCCCCAATTCAAAGAAGTTGTCGTTAATACCGACCTGTTGTCGTCCCAAAACTTCAGCCCAGATAGCCGCTAAGATTTCTTCAGTAGGGCTAGTTGGTGCGACAAAATTATCTTCCTGTTCCCTCCGATCGCTATCTGGTATAGGTAGGGCGCGGCGGTCTATTTTCCCGTTGGGAGTTAGAGGCATTGCTTCCAAAAATACAAAGGCTCCGGGAACCATGTAATCTGGCAGCTTGGCTTTGAGGAAGGAACGCAATTCACTAATAGTAGGGGGCGATGCAGGGGACAGTACCTCTAACTTAGGAACAACATAAGCCGCTAGGAACTTGTTGCCAGGAATGTCTTCTCGGACAACCACCACCACCTCCCGCA
>DATNQT010000064.1:0-15123 GCA_036703885.1 Candidatus Sericytochromatia bacterium | reverse complement strand
GATGTTCTGGGGCAAATTGGCTGACCGGATTGGCAATCGCCCACTGATGATAACTGTGGGCATCTTGGTGGCTCTGACGCCTCTACTGTGGTTAGAAGCTCGAACCACTGCAATTTTCCTTTGGGTCTGGTTCCCGTTGTTGCACATCGAAAGGCGGTGCGACTTGGGCGGCGATCGACCTGTGCAGTGGCAATCTGATGATCTCGATGACACCGCTACGCAATCAGTCGATTTATTTTGCTATTGCGGCGGCGGTTCCTCGGAGCACTCGGGCAATCGGAATCACCTTTGGTGGCTTTGTCGCGACTGTGACTGATTTTGGTGGCTTGCCAACGGTGTTTGCTCTCTCAGCCGTCCTGCGGCTGTTTGCCCTGCTGCCCTTGGTGTTTGTTCACCAGCAGCGTTCTGTGCCTCTGGGTCAGTTAATGCGAGTCCTGGCCCCAGGCAGGCAGCCAACGCCCGCTCATTGAAGCAAAGGAATAAGAATAAGTTCGCCCTAGAGTGCCCCTACTCTATGCAGGGTTTGTGCGTAAGTCCTGTTGATTTTACTGTACCGTAGCCCAACATTCGGTAGTAGAGCCCCTGTTGGGTAAGGAGTTCGGCGTGGGTACCAGACTCGACAATCTCGCCCGAGTGCATCACAAAAATCCGATCGCAGTCTACGGCAGTTTCGAGTCGGTGCGTGACCAAGATGATGGTTCTGTTGCGCCGCAGACGTTGCAGAGTCTCTATGACCCACTGCTCGTGCTTCAAGTCCAGCGCATTCGTGGGTTCGTCGAGGATGAGTATGGGAGCCTTAGTGACGAGCGCTCGCGCGATAGCTAGGCGCTGTCGCTGTCCACCCGAGAGGTTCTGACCGCCCTCAGCGATTAAAGTATCATACTGCTCCGGCAAGGTTTCGATGAACTCGGCTGCCCCAGATTCAACCGCCGCCTCCCGAATATCGGAGAGTAGAGCATCCGAGCGACCGTAGGCGATATTCTCGGAGATCGTTCCGGGGAAGAGTGGGCTGCCTTGCGAGACGAGCGCCATGTGTTTGCGGACATCGGCAATCTTAAGGGTGCGGAGGTCGAAGCCGTCGAGTCGGACGCTGCCCGATGTCGGGTCATAGAAGCGAGGCAAGAGATTGAGCAGGGTACTCTTTCCCGTCCCGCTAGGGCCTAAAAACGCCACCATCTGACCCGGCTCGATACTAGCACTGATGTTCCGTAAGACGGGTTGCCCAGAGTTGTACTCGAAGCTCACGTCGGCAAGTGCTAATGTGCAGGGATGGACGGTTCGCGATTGCGCATCAGGCTCATCTTTTATGGCGGGCGGCTCGTCAATGACCGTAAAGACGCGATCGCATGAAGCTACAAACGTCTGGATCTTGGTCGTGAAACCCAACACCCAACCTATCGGGTCCCAGAACTGATTGAGGTACGCCATGAATACGATCAGATCGCCGATGGTCACGCCGTTCGGCACCGGACGCAAGAACTGGTCGCGATAGACTAGGTATCCGCCGTAGCCGAAGATTACCCCGCTTCCCAGAGCGAAGACTACCTGAACCGCCAGCGGATAGAGGTTCTCTTGCCAATGGAGTCGCATCGAGGCATTGACGCTGCGTTCGACCGCTTGCCCGAAGCGCCGCGACTCCGTTGCTTCTCGACCAAAGGACTGGATTAGTCCAACCAACTCTATAGCTTGCTGCATGGTTGAGGTCATAACCGCATCGGTCTGCTTCGACTCGAGGGCTCGACGCCTAATCCTGCCCTCGAAGTACCAATTCGCCAGTATTAGAAGCGGCGTGAACGACAGTGCAAACACGGTGAGAAGGACATGGCGCGACAGCATGATCCAGATCATCGCTGTCAGCGTCACCGATGCGGCGGTGGAACCAATCAGCGTATCGATCACCCCCCAGGGGCCGAGGCTGTCGTAACTCAACCGATAGATTGCGTCACCCTGCGATCGGGAGCCGTGCCAGCCGAGACTCAGCGCCTGCATTTTGTCGTAGAGTTCGGTGCGCACCCGCAAGGTTCCGTTGTACTGAATGCGGTAGTTCAACATCCTACGGAGCATGAAGACTGTATCGCTCAGGATTCTGATGATCATCGCCACGAACGCCATTCCGAAAATTTGGTTCAGCGTGCCGGAACCGAACGGGGCAAGAAACAGCCTATGAATCCAGTTAGATTTCGGAGTTGGTGACAAAACCGTATCGACTAGAATCGCCATCGGCCAGGCGTTGAGAAGGTTAAAAAGCACTGATGCCCCGATCAAAAGCAAGAGCGTGATGATCAGCCATAAGTCTTTGCGGAAGTAGGAAATCGAGCGCAGGACGATCCGCACCAACCAATGTTGGTTAATTAACGACATCACCATTTTTGGTGAATTCTTCTGGCTCTTCAAACGTGCTTTGAGTGGAAAAGTCATGGATGTGCTGGGTGACTCTAAGCAGGACAATGCACCAATGGGGCAACTTCACAGGGTCGGGGAGGCTAGTACAGCCTGGAGGAAATAACTATACCAGTTGAAAAAGGTTAAAAAGCTTACTGCACAAGCAATATTCATAAAAGCCCTCTGCCTGGTCACTGAGCGTGTCGAAGTGCTGCCTTCTGCCTTCTTGCACTAGAAATTAACTTTGGGTTTTAACGCCTGTTGTCAAGCAGGGCAGATGAAATGTAGATTATTCGACTGGTGCAAGACTTAAGTATACTTTCCTCGTTCTCGACAGCTAAACAGAAAGCGATCGCACTCGACTGAGTTCCAGAGAAGCTTGCCTACTGGTGACCCTGATGAGAACTGCTGTTTGCATAGTGCTCTCGTAAGTAATCGCTAGCAAAATCATTAGTCAAAGCTTAGATGGGGGCAGTTGACAGTATTCTCATCTTTACTGATGTTTTACACTGATTTTTTTTTGTATGCTATGTGACGAAGAGACTTGCACAGATTAATCTTCCTAAAATAGCGTCAGGTAATGTTGAAGCGGTGTGCAATTTTTTGCACCTGGGTCAACCCTCTTGAAGAACTGGAGCTAAAACTTGGATGGTTTTTACTGTGAAGGTTTCTAAGATAAACATTTTGGTTAGATGAGGAGTATATTGCATGAAAAAGATGAGCTACTGGGGCATACCTGTTGCTCTCTTTGCATTAGGGTTAGGTGGCTTGGAAGGCTTCAAGGAGCCTGCTACTGCCGTTACCAGCCCTAAGACAACCAGCGCCCTTCAAAAATCAGAACCTACCTTGCTTCAGCAGCAGGGAAACGTTCAACTAGCACAGGCGCTAATCGGACAATGCCGTGCGCCAAGACAACGAATCTTTCTCTACTCACAACGTTCAACCTCTAGTCCAACGATTAGAACCATCGGTCCAGACGAACAGGTTACACTTGCCGATAACGGTAGTGGTGGTTGGATCGCGATTAGTTCCCCGGAAGCTGGGTACGTGCGGGCAAGTGACCTGACAACCTGCCAATCCGTCACGCCACCAAAACCCAACCCAATACCTAATCCAACCCCCAACACAACATCAAGCCTCTGTCGCATCGTTACCTACAACGGACCAGAAGGGGGTCTAGCGATCCGATCACGACCCGATTCCACCGCCCCCAGAGTTGACGGAGTAAAGTTTGGGGAGAGGGTAACGCTCAGAACGAGTCCTCCACCCTCTAGGCTAGACAAAGATGGGCGCGACTGGGTTGAGGTGACAGCTCCCAGTCGGGGATGGCTTTCTAACGGGTTTCCTAACTCTAAATCACCTAACGTCGGCCCTTGTTCGTAGTTACATCTATCGAGAGGGAATGGGGAGTGGGAAGTGAGGAGTAGGGGAAGAAGATGGGGAGAGCCGGAGATGAGAGTGAGTATAGACACCCAGAAGATATCAGAGGAACTCTCCGTGTCAGCGTGTACCCAGTCCCTACTCCCCACTCCCCACGCCCTACTCTCTACTCCCCTGTTAGGAGGCTAAAGAAGCGATCGCATCTTCAACCGCTTGAGCCGCTTGGTCGATTTCCTCAGCGGAAACAATAAGCGGTGGTACGAAGCGAATCACCTTTGGGCCTGCGGGTACTAACAATAATCCCCGTTCCATTGCCGCTTTCACGACATTTACTGAAGTCAGCTCAATATCCGCGTTCAGTTCCATGCCATTAATTAAACCCCAACCCCGTACTTCGGTAATCAGATTGGGATAACGATGGGCGATTTCTCCCAATCTTGTCCGCAGTTGTTCGCCACGTTGCTGTACGTTCTGTAGAATGTTCTCCCGCTCCAATGTCTGACCCACAGTAAGCGCCGCCGCACAGGCAAAGGGATTTCCTCCAAAAGTGCTGGCGTGGTCACCGGCTTGGAAAACATCGCAGAACTTCTTACACATCATCGCGCCGATTGGAATACCGCCAGCTAATCCCTTGGCACTGGTAAAGATATCTGGTTCAATCCCTAAATTCTCATACCCCCAGTATTTGCCACTGCGACCCATTCCAACTTGCACTTCATCCATAATCAGCAGGATGCCCGTCTCGTCGCAAATTTTTCGCAGCCGCTGGAAGTATTTTAGTTCTCCCGGACGGACGCCACCTTCTCCTTGTAAGGGTTCCATCATGATTGCTGCTATCCGCTCGGTGCCCTCGTCGAGGTCGGTAATTGCATTCTCGATCGCCCGAATATCGTTATAAGGGACGTAGTGGAACCCAGGCATTAAGGGGTCGAAGTGTTTCTGGTACTTCGGTTGTCCTGTAGCGGTAATCGTTGCTAGGGTTCGTCCATGGAAGCTGGCTTTCGCCGTCAAAATTACTGGCTTGTCAATTTCCAACACGGTATGAGCATACTTCCGCGCTAGTTTGATTGCGCCTTCGTTTGCCTCCGCTCCAGAGTTGCAGAAAAATACGCGATCGGCACAAGAATGGTCAATAATCCACTTCGCTAATTCCCCTTGTACGGGAATGTAATAAAGATTAGAAACGTGGTGCAGCTTTTGAATTTGTTGCGTTACTGTTTCGATCAAAGCGGGGTGGGCGTGTCCTAACGTGCAAGTAGCAATTCCTGCCACAAAGTCAAGATATTCACGCCCTTGGGTATCCCAAACGCGACACCCTTTTCCCCGTTCCAAGGCGAGGGGAAAGCGCCCGTATGTTGTCATCACGCTAGCATCAAAGTCAGCGGGATCGTATGGGGCAGACACGCCTGCTGCTGACTCGGCTGGAATTGAGGAATCTTGAACTAGGGTTTCTAGGCTCACTAACTTATTCCTTAATTGAACTATTGGACGATGGAAAATTTTTGAAGAGGGGTCAGATGAATGAGGCTAGGCTTTGCTCTACTGACATTGCAGAGCAAAGCCTGAAATACTTGTCGGTTTGTCTGAACCGCTAGCACTCATTAGAGCCTATCGAAAAGAAGATATGAGTTTTAAACCATAGATGAATCCAGATTTTCAATCATCGCTGAACGCTCTTTTCGGATAGGCTCGGAGTCACCTGAATCACACACTCTCGATCTTATCGAGGGAAAAGGTAGCCCTGTAGCACATCCTATAGGGATTTTTCTCAGCAAACCTTGACAATAATAGACCTCTTGCAAAAATCAAAAATCTTGCTCCAAGGGGAAAGGAGAAGGGGAAAAGGGGAAAGGAACGTTCATGAGTACCTTTCTCCTTTTTCCTACTTCTGCAAGAAGTCTAATCATTAGAAGGAAGTCTATTTTCCTTTTCTTGACTTCTCAGGCTCCTTTGTCCTTGGGGTTTTCTCCCCTTTGAGCCTCAGAGCAAGTATCCTGCAATTGTGTATGCTTGAAATTTCGCTTACCCATTTTGACCTAAGTGATGACAGGCGGTGTATTGGACACTTGAGCAAAAATATCGACGCCTGCGAAAAGAGCTTATTGCTGGAGCGATCGCTTTATTGGCTGTTGCCCTAGCTGGTACGTTGTGGTATCGGTTCATAGAGAGCTGGTCGTGGTCAGATGCGGTCTATATGACCGTAATTACTCTGGCGACGGTGGGCTATGGAGAAACACATCCTCTAGGTAATCGCGGTCGGATATTCACCATCTCCCTAATTCTGATGGGTGTCGTTAGCATCGGCTACATCGTCAATCGGTTTACGGAGGCGGTGATTCAGGGCTACTTTCAAGAAGGAATACGACTGAGGCAGCGCAGGCGCTTTGTGGATACTTTAACTGAACACTACATCCTTTGCGGGTTTGGACGCACTGGTCGTCAGATTGCGTTGGAATTTAAGGCGGAGGCTATCCCGTTTGTGACGATTGACTCTGAGGCCGAACAGGTCAACGAGGCTATAGAAATGGGTTACCTGGCAGTACAAGGGGATGCAACGCTTGATGAGATTCTTCTGAGGGTTGGGATCGAGCGAGCAATTTGTCTGGTAGCGGCGTTGCCGTCGGATGCAGAAAATCTCTATACGGTACTGTCTGCTAAAACCCTCAATCCACAGATTCGGGCGATCGCTCGTGCGAGTACGGAAGAAGCCTTGACAAAGCTAAAACGGGCTGGGGCAGATGCAGTTGTCTCTCCTTACATTACAGGAGGTAAGCGCATGGCAGCAGCGGCGGTTAGACCACAGGTGTTGGATTTTATGGATGGAATTCTCACCGGATCGGATCGAGCGTTTTATTTGGAGGAATTTCTGATCGATCCTCAGACGTGTCCAGCTGTGGGGCAAACTCTAAGGGAAGCACGGTTGCGATCGCAATCTGGAGCCTTAGTTCTGGCGATTCGTCGTGCTGACGGTACTCTGATTGCAGGGCCGACGGGCGAGACGCAATTACTGCCAGACGATTTGCTAATTTGCTTAGGGACAGCCGAGCAACTACGCCACCTAAACAGCATCCTGATTCCCCTGCGATCGCGCCGACCCCGGATGCCTAAGCATGGTGAATGATATCGCTTGACTATTTTAATACTCGCTGGATGCAAATGTTATGATTTCTCGATTAGGGGATCGGGGAGTTGGCTCCATTCATTCCACGAACCGTCGTAATTTCGTACCTGCGGATAGCCTAATAAATACTTCAAGACAAACCAGGTATGCGCTGATCGCCCCCCGATGGTGCAGTAAGCGATCGCCTCCTTGTCTGCGGTGATGCCTTTGCTGTCGTAGAGTGCCTGTAATTCCTCAATTGATTTGAAGGTGCCATCTTCATTTAGGGACAGTTCATAATCGATATGGATCGCACTTGGGATGTGCCCCGTGCGTTCAGTTCCTTGCGGGGGAGCCGTCATGAACCACTCGCCGCTATACTCTTGGGGCGATCGCACATCCAATAACACGCGATCGCTCTGTCCAATGGATTCCCGTACATCCTGATGCAGTGCCCGTAGGCGTGCATCAGGTTTTTGGGCGTGGTACTGAGTCGGTGTCACAATCGGCAAATTTGCTGTCAGTAGGCGTTTTTCTGCCACCCATTTTCGCCGACCGCCATTGAGGACGCGCACGTCGCGATGACCAAAGACTTTCAAAAACCAAAAGATAAATCCTCCAACAGCAGGGTAGTCGCCATATGCGATCATAGTGGTGTCGTTTGTAATGCCAGAACGAGAGAGTAATCCTTCTATGGCAGCCGGAGCGAAATTTAGATGCTGATCCGGAAGCATCAAATCGGTGAATAAGTTCCAAAAGACCGCGCCGGGAATGTGTCCGGCTGCGTATGCCTGGGGAGCTACATCTCCTTCGATAAGGCGGACGTTGGGGTCGCTTAAATGGTCAGCAACCCATTGAGTATCGACGAGGACTTCTGACATGGGGCGTTACTCCTAGACTGGGCAACTATGATGAGATTGAGCGTAAATTAGGCGACCTGCCCACGCCTAGTCCTCAAACGGGTACACTTTGCAGCAACAATGACAAAGAATTCTTTGCAATCTTTCTTTCCAGCGATTGCCCAGGCTCGTGATGAGCAAGAACTACGACTGCACGTCATGGGCAGGCTTGGTGAGTATTTCGCTGCCCAACGGTGGGGACTGTTTTTCTTGGCTCGGCTTCCCCTAGCCGAAACGAAGATTCAAGGCGTTATTCAATTAGCGTTATCCGTAGACCATAATCCCGTATTACGCTACTTGGTTGAGCGTCATGCCCCAGTTCATGAAGAGCTAGTATTACCGCCGGGAATGTGGAAAACAATTTGCCCGCGTTCCGATCATGGACACGTCATGGTTGGGCCGATAGTGACTCAGGGTCGTTTGATTGGTGGACTTGCATTTACCCGCAATCGCGAGACTTCTGCCTTTAATGCTCAGGATCTGGCTGATTTAAGCGCCCTTTGCCTGCATCTGTCAACCTGGCTGGCAACGATGCGATCGCCTCTGGCGGTGTCCCTTGGGCAATCGCAACCAACCGAATTCAATTCTCTGCCTATCCATCGGTTAACCCCTCGTGAAATTCAAATTGCCAAACTGGTTGCACAGGGGCTAACGAATACTGAAATTGGTGCAAACCTTTGGATAACAGAAAACTCTGTTAAGCAAGCCCTCAAACGGATGTTCCGCAAACTTGAGGTTTCGTCTCGTGCTGAGATGGTTGGGCGACTTTTCTCACCTAGACTGGATTCATCCCTTTGACGGGTAACTGCAACCCGACGCCGTTGTACAGTGCCACTGGGGATCATAAGCCTCGCTCGCAAAAATCAGGCGATCGCTCAACGACTCAAACAGCACAATGGCTTCAAACGCACTAGACTACGACGTAATCACTATCGGTGGCGGACACAACGCCCTCGTCACCAGCGCCTACCTAGCTCAAGCGGGCTATAAGGTGGCAGTTTTCGAGCGTAGAGATATCATCGGTGGCGCTGTGTCTACTAAAGAAATTGTGCCGGGGTATCGCTTCGATCTCGGTGGCAGCGCTCATATTCTGATTCGCTTAACGCCCGTTGTGCAGGAATTGAAGCTGGAAGATTACGGACTAGAGTACATCGAACTCGATCCACTGTTCTTCGCTCCGTTTCCTGACGGAGATTCGGTGTTTTTCTACCGAGATGAAGCGAAAACGATTAATCATCTAGAAGCCAAATTTCCCGGTCAAGGTGAAGCCTACGCCCGTTTTTTGAACGATTGGCGACCCTTCATGCTCCAAATCAAAGACTATTTCTTAAGTAGTCCCAGCCCCTTAGACTTGGGTAAGAAGATGATCGCGGGCAAGTCCAAGGATGTTAGTTGGCTCTATACCTTCCAAACCCTCTTCAAACCGTTTGGCAAAGTGATCGATGATTACTTTACTGAAGAGAAAATAAAAACTCCACTAACCTGGATGGCGGCACAATCGGGACCACCTCCTACTGAACCCTTGAGCGGTCCCTTTGTACTTTGGCAACCGCTTTACCATGAAGGGGGCGTAGCGCGACCCAAGGGCGGTTCAGGGATGCTCACCCAGGCACTGGCTGCTCACATCAAGGCTCATGGAGGTGAAGTCCACTTGAATGCGCCTGTGGAGAAGATTTTAGTTGAAGGTCGGCGTGCAGTTGGCATCCAGGTTGAGGGACAAAGTTACACGGCACGGACGGTAGTCGCTGGAACCCATGCTGTCGAAACGTTTGGCAAGCTCTTACCTGTCGAACATCGACCAGGAGGGGCGAAGAGGATGCGGGTGGGTAACGGCTTTGGTGCGATACTGCGTCTGGCTTTGGATTCTCCAATCTCCTACAGCGCCCATCCGGGTCAAGAGGCTCGTGTCGCCTTACAATTGCTTTGCCGCGATCGCGAACAAATCAATGCAGCGTTCCGCGACTACAAGCAGGGCGAACCCGCACAAGATCCACCAATTTTTGCCATGAGCTTTAGTGCCGTTGATGACACCCTAGCCCCTCCAGGTGGGGAAGTGCTGTGGCTATGGGCACAGTATTTCCCTTACGAACTTGCTTCCGGAAACTGGGATGAGCGGGGTGAAGCCGTGGCTAATCGGATTTTAGAGACCTTTGAAACCTATGCCCCCGGTACTCGCGACAAGATCGTTGGACAATTATTTCAGCACCCTTTATGGCTGGAGCGCGAATTGGGGTTGTATCGAGGTAATGTCATGCACTTGGAGATGAGCATGGATCAGATGTTTCTATTACGGCCCTTCCTTGGCATGGCTAATTACAAAACGCACTTGGAAGGACTTTACCTGACTGGGGCAAGTACCCATCCAGGCGGTGGCATTATGGGTGCATCCGGTCGCAATGCGGCACGGATAGTACTCCAAGGCTTAGAGGGGAATAGCACTTAGTTAAGCGCGATCGCTTGAGTTCAAACTCTACGAAAATTAAGGAAGTCTTCCAAGTTTTGCTGTGCATTCTCCTCTAAAACCTACCACGGCTCGAGTGAGCACTTCGGGTCGAGCCTCAGTGTCGAGACCTCGCCGAACTCCTACGACCTAACATCAAGACACAGGGGTACGGCGATCGCACCCTTGAAAAGCTCCCAGCCCGTTTTTATCGTTGGCAAACAGAAAAGCTAAACTTTTGGGCTGCTGTTGTCGTGATTTTCTTCATCCTCACGCTCAGTCATCGCAGCAGTACTTAAGGAAGGTAGATTATCTAAGACCACTACATCTCCCTTGTCTGCTGGTTTTTCGCCCTTACTTTGAGGTTGAGCCAATTGCTCTTTTTCCAACTGCTGCTTTTGTTCTTCCAGACGGTGCTTCTCTGCCTCTAGCTGCTGAAGTTGCTCTTCAAGGTTCGCTTGTGGGAGCTGCAACGGCTGGTTGAGCTTAGGCTGTGTGACTTGGGCATTCTGTGGGGCTGTTTCTTCGGTCTCCTTCTTGGTTAGGGTTTTCTTTTCCTCTAATTGGGAAATAAAGCCCTGCACATCTTGCTTAATATACTGCTCGACACGTTGAGCAAAATCGGAGTAACCCTCCGTATGGGTCTCAAACTGACGATACGCTCCAGTCAGTTGGAAGAACTCCCAGCCCTCAATTTTCAAGCCTTCGGCAGTATTACGGTAGTTGCGGTACTTCTCGCCAGGAGCAAAAAATTCTTCGACCGCAGCGGAGACGGCTACCACCTGACTTAAGCCAAAAGCCGACCAGCCCACCATGTCCTGCCACCGATTGTTCCCCTTTCCAAAGCCGACCAGTGCCGGGATAATTACCCCTCCAATGATGGTAGTCAGTCTGAGGGCGTGATGACGATTGCGTTCTTTGGTGGCTCGTCCCTCCAGCCACATTACTTGGTCAAGCCAGCGATTCTTGAGAAAGTCTTTCCGCAAGTCTGACAAGTCGAGTCGGTCAATAAGTCCACCGAAGGTCTGTTTGAGGTATTGGCGATAGTCGTCTTTCTTTGCCACAGCTTTTACTTCCGATATCATTTTGCTAACGTTTGCTAACAATGCACTCACAGAGGCTAGCTCTCAGAGAGAGGATATCTCCCAAAGCTCGTAGGAAAATCCCATGAGCACTATTGTTGTCTGACTCTCCCACACATCGGAAGCAAGCCCTCAACATGATTTAGAAGAGTTGATTAGGAATTACCAGCAGCATTATTTTCTTTACAAGACCAAAATAGCTTTCAAAATGTGAATAACTTGTGAATTTACCAGAAGTTTATCTATCCAGTCATCTTGGTAAAGAACGGATGGAAATTAAGGTGAATCTCGTTGTTTCGCTAGCTCCTTTTCAACCCAACACTAATTGAACACTAACTGATAAAAGCGGTTATAAACATTTAACTTGGCACCCCGCTTAACCACCAACCCTGACAGCCGCAACTCCATTGGCTCTGGGCTATCATTGGCAACAACTTCCCCTCGTTTTTGAGGCTCCCTTGAACCCTAACAACTAACCACGATGAAACTTGCGATCGCTCAACTCAATCCTACTATTGGTGACCTCAGTGGCAATGCCCAACAGATTCTAGATAGTGCTAAACAAGCGGCAGATCGAGGTACTCGTTTGTTGCTGACGCCGGAACTCTCCCTATGTGGCTATCCTCCTAGGGACTTATTACTGAATCCGAGTTTTGTTGGGTCAATGGCGACAACCCTGCAACAATTAGCACTTCTGTTGCCACCATCCATAGCTGTTTTGGTGGGGATGGTAGAACCAAATCCCAACGCCAGCGTTGCCGGGGGCAAGCCTGTATTCAATAGCATCGCCTTACTATGCAGCGGCAAGATTCAGCATATTTTTCACAAACGACTCTTGCCCACCTACGATGTCTTCGATGAAAACCGATATTTTGAACCAGGGCTTCAGAGTAATTCCTTCACTCTCGACAACCTCACCATTGGTGTCACCATCTGTGAAGACTTGTGGAACGATGAAGAGTTTTGGGGCAAACGCAACTATGCGGTTAATCCTATTGCGGACTTAGCCCAGCAGGGTGTCGATTTGATTGTCAATTTGTCAGCGTCCCCTTACAGTGCTGGTAAGCAAAAAACGCGAGAGGCGATGTTGCGGCATAGCGCTATTCGTTACCAGCAACCCATCGTCTATGCCAATCAGGTAGGGGGCAATGATGACCTACTTTTTGATGGTAATAGTGTGGCATTTGACCGGGCGGGAGAAATAGTCTGCCGCGCCCGTACCTTCGACACGGACTTAGTGATTTTTGACTTTGACGAGGAAAAGCGAGACTTACTCCCAAGTGCGATCGCCCTTAGCGGGCGCGCTAGCGCTATCGCACCTGCACCAGCGAATCTTGATGAGGAAATTTGGTTAGGACTAGTTCTGGGTGTGCGCGATTACACCCGTAAATGTGGCTTTAGTAAAGTCGTGATTGGTTTGAGTGGAGGTATTGATTCAGCACTGGTTGCGGCGATCGCAACTGAAGCCTTGGGTGCTGAGAATGTGCTGGGTGTCCTCATGCCCTCCCCCTATAGTTCCGACCACTCTATCAAAGATGCTCTTGCCCTGGCTGGCAACTTGGGTATTAAAACTGAGACTCTACCCATTGGCGAATTGATGCAAGGTTACGACCACACCTTAGCATCGCTGTTTGCCGGGACAGAGTTTGGTCTTGCCGAGGAGAATATTCAATCGCGGATTCGGGGTAATTTATTGATGGCGATCGCCAATAAGTTTGGCTATCTCCTCCTCTCTACTGGCAACAAGTCAGAGATGGCAGTTGGTTACTGCACTCTCTACGGCGATATGAATGGTGGATTAGCTGTAATTGCTGATGTCCCCAAAACCCGTGTCTTCTCTCTGTGTCAGTGGCTAAATAGTGAGGGAGTGGGGAAGACTCTTCTCAATTCCCAACAAGAAATCATTCCAGTCAACATTCTTAGTAAACCCCCCAGTGCTGAACTAAAACCCGGTCAAGTTGACCAAGATTCTCTGCCACCCTATGATGTCTTAGATGACATCTTGCATCGGCTAATTCACGCTCATCAAGGGTCTGCTCAAATTATCGAAGCGGGTCACGATCCGACGGTTGTTAAAAAAGTGATGCGGCTAGTAGCTCGTGCAGAATTTAAACGTAGACAAGCCCCACCCGGATTAAAAATTACCGATCGCGCTTTTGGTACGGGTTGGCGGATGCCGATCGCTAGCCGCTGGGCAAACGAGCAATGAGTTCAAGCTCGTTATATAACTCAACTCAACTCCCTGTTATGGAAAAAACCTCTAGTTTGTGGCGGCTGGAGGTTCTCTTTTTAACTAACGTGAGCGAGAAATCCCCCTGAGCCGCTAGGCACGCTTGGGATGAAAGCGAATCAATTGTAAGCTTACACCCAGCAGTCTTAGCAGAAATACCTTATAATGATAAAGGGAGGTAGATTAATGCGACATCAAGCCATCAAAGTTAGGCTATATCCAACAATTGAACAGCAAGCGATACTAGCTCAACACTTTGGTTGTAGTCGTTGGTGGTGGAATCATGCACTCAATTTGTGCATTGAAACCTATAAAGAGACAGGCAAAGGCTTGACTCAAATCGCATTGAACAAACTACTTCCAAAACTCAAAAAACAGGAGGAAACTTCTTGGCTAGGAGAGTGCTACTCTCAAGTTTTGCAGTCTGCTACACTCAACCTAGTAACCGCATACAAGAACTTCTTTGAAGGTAGGGCTAGATATCCTCGATTCAAAGCCAAGAAAAACAGGCAATCGATTCAGTACCCTCAATCAGTCAAAGTAGTTGAAGGTTGCCTCAAGTTCCCTGGTCGTGTGGGTGTTGTTAAGGCAAAACTGCACAGAGAAATCGAAGGAACTATCAAAACGGTAACCATCAGCCAGAATCCATCAGGAAAGTACTACGCTGCTGTCTTGGTTGAATTAGAGGGTGATAACCCTGTATCGCATACTGACGGAAAAGTTGCAGGCGTAGACCTTGGGTTGAAAGATTTTGCCATTGTTCATGATGGTGTAAAAACTTCTAAATATGCTAATCCTAAACACTTAGGCAAACATGAACGTAACCTCAAGAGGAAGCAGCAGAAGTTATCTAGAAAACAAAAAGGGAGCAAATCAAGGGATAAAGCCAGGAAATTAGTAGCTAGAGTTCACGAACGAGTCGGCAATGTCCGTCAAGACTACTTGCACAAGCTGTCACGAAAGCTTGTTGACGATAACCAAGTCTTAGTAATTGAGAGTCTTCATGTCAAAGGCATGGTTCGTAATCACAAACTAGCTAAAGCCATATCTGATGTGGGTTGGGGAATGTTTGTCAATTTCTTGCAGTATAAATTAGACCGTGAAGGGAAGGTGCTGGTAGAAATTGATAGATGGTTCCCTAGCTCAAAACTCTGCTCAAAATGTCACTACCAAATCAATGAACTGCCGTTAAATATTAGGGTGTGGAATTGCCTTAGCTGTGGCACTCATCACGATAGAGACGAAAACGCATCTCAGAATATAAGAGCGGAGGGCATCAGAATGTTATCGGTCTTAGGAACTAGGACTGCTGCTGATGGAGGGGATGTGAGTCCGAAGCTTGGACGTAAGTCGAAGTTGACGCAATTCCCTACGAAATCAGAAACTGCCTGACGCGCAAGCGACTGGCAGTAGTTCATGAATTTCAACGGTGAGTTTCTGATAGAAACTCAAATTTGTCTAGTGCTGCTGGAGTGTACACATTGGCAGGACAGAAGGATAAAGCGGCTGAAGTCCTGCCTTATTCACTTCAAGCGGCTAAAGACCTTTAGAGAAAGCAAAGTAACTTATTGCTTCATCAACATCAGCCGTAGTGGGTCTAAACGAATGTG
>DATNQT010000063.1:0-8778 GCA_036703885.1 Candidatus Sericytochromatia bacterium | reverse complement strand
ATATAATTCTTCTTCTAGCTTTCTTTTATCTTCTCTTAGATTTAATAATTCTTGATTGGTTACTTGCTGCTCATTTTGTTGTTTTGCAACTTGTGCCTGCAATTGAATTAATTCTAAATTGAAGAAGCTTAAAGAATCCCTGGTTTGATTTTCTTCTTCAAGCAATAGAGATTTTTGTCTTTGAATTTGTAATAATTCATGTTCTAAAGTTTGTTTATCATTTTGTTGCTCTACAATTTGAGCTTGTACTTGGCGAATTTCAGATTTTATGGAATTTAAGTCAGTTTCAGCCTTCCGAATTTCAGCAGTTTTAGCTAAGATAATTTGATTCAGTTGTTTTATTTGCTCTGCAAACTTATTAATTTCCGATTGAAGAGAGTATAACTCAGCAGCCTGTTGCTGTTTTTGTTCTTGAAAACCAGCTAACTCCCAACTAATTGATTTTCTTTGATTGTATTTTTCCGAAACTTGACCTCGCAGATAGTTAAGTTCTGATTCTAGAGTATTGATACTAGCTTCTAGCTCTTGTTCTTGAGCTAAGGCATCAAAGAGGAATTGATTTAAATCGTCTTTGTACTGCTCAAGTTTCTGAATCTGATTTTGTAGCGAGTTTCTAAATCGCTTTTCTAGATTAATGCGGCGCTTGTGAATAATCACTGCCCCGGTGTAAGTAGCAGGTATCGTAATTACACCCGTAAGCAAGGCTTTACTAATATCTCGGTTCACCACAAGGCTAAGAAAAAAGCTCACGCCAAAGGCAACTGAACCCAGAACCATCCAATTTTTTATTTTGGGTGATAACGCAAGTGCTGACTTGTCAGTTCGCATATCGCTTTTGATTAAGCGTTCTAGTTATGTGTTTAATGTAGAAGCTTCTGGCTCAAAACGCTAAATCTGCCCTGAGAAAGTCGATGAATTGTCGTGCCGTGCGTCCGGAACGTCCGTTATGGCGCGTTGCCCATTGCAGGGCGCGATAATCTAAATCTTCCTGAGTTAAAGTAATGTTGGCTTGTGCTGCCAGGTGTCGGACAATTTTAAGATAAGTATCTTGGTTCGCGGGTTCAAAGGTAAGGGTTAAGCCAAAGCGATCGCTAAATGACAGCTTCTCCTGAACCGTATCCCAGGCGTGGACTTCATCACCATCGCGAGGACGGGGGCGATCTTCAAAGAACTCTCGAATTAAGTGCCGTCGGTTGGATGTGGCATACACCACAACATTTTGCGATCGCGCCGTTACACTTCCTTCCAGAACGACTTTCAGCGCTTTAAAGGCATCATCATCTTCCTCAAAGGAAAGGTCATCGACAAAGATAATAAATTTTTGAGGAACATCCCGCAATTGCTCCACAATAGTTGGCAGGTCTTTGAGGTCAGATTTGGCAACTTCAATCAGGCGTAAACCGCGATCGCTATACTTATGCAACAACCCCTTCACCAAAGAAGATTTGCCCGTCCCACGACTGCCGTACAGTAAGACGTGGAGGGCAGAGAAACCGGAAAGTAGAAACTCTGTATTCTTTACTAGTGACTCTTTCTGGGTTTCATAACCTGTCAGTTCCGTCAGTTGAATGGAGTCAGGATGAGCTATGCCAATTAGCTGCCCCGACTGCCAGCGCAAGGCGCGATACTCAGCAAATAGCCCCGTCCCGAATTGCTGATAGTAACCCGCTAAAACCTCCACTGCATCTGCCCAGCTTTCCAACTGTTGCAGTTTCTCTCGAACAATTTTTTCATCTGGGTAAAAACGTAGGGGTGCAAAGCCTTGCGCCTCTACATCCAAATTTTGCAACCAGGGAGTTGGTGCAACAGGTAGTTGGGATGCCGCTTGTACCCAATTGCTGAGTTGCTCTGCACCGCACTGATAAAGGGTCTCTAAGGCTTGTAAATCTTGCCGTGCGGCAGCAATTAGAGCAGGAGGTAGATTTTCTAACCCTGTCACCTGAACTCGCTGGCTAAAGGGATTGTCGTCTCTGAGAATTTGCGTTAATAGATAGTCTTGCCAGCTTTGATTTTTAGCCGCTAAAGCTTTAAACCAACTGCCGTAAGCATAAAGGCAATTTATTCCCCCAGCCTCGCTACTACGGAGGGCTTGCAGTAGGTTGAGAAAGGCTTCACCGACGGAGTTACACAGAACAGATTGGTACAGCAATAGAGACGCCGCTTGGCGTTGGAGCGATTGAATTGAGGTAGCAATTGGGGTTGTCATTGAATAAGCGATCGCGTTAGTCGAACCGATATAGCCAAGTGTTGAGTGCTGAGTGCTGAGTGCTGAGTGCAGTTCGACAAGCTCACTGTGAACTGAGTACTCGCCACAGTCTATAAAAGGGTTTTGGGCGCTCCTACTCTCCTCACCTCAGTGACTACTGCTATACTTCCAGAAAAAATCCCCATTTACTATCGTAGGGGCACGGCGTACCATACCCCTACATAGTGAAATGAGATAATTTCTCTTGTGGTCAACTAATGACCAAGGACTAATGACTAAGGACGACCCAATGTGGCTCAGTACCCTGCTTCCTCTTCATATTCAGGGGTCTTAGTCTTTTCTGGAATGTTGACTTCTGGGGCTTTAGGTCTTTCCGGAATGTTCAATTTCGGAGCTTTGTAAGGTTCCGGCTCATCATCATCATCCCAGGCATCCCCCTCTAGTTCGTCGTCGTCGTACTCATCTGCGTATCTTTTCCCATAAGCTTGAGGCGCTTCATAGGCTGGCTCTTCGTAACGATTGAGCCTTGGTGTCTCATCTCGTTCGTCGCCCCAGTTATCCTCTTCTTCCTCATCTTCGTAGTACGTCGCTTCTGCTCGGCGCAGGGGTTGGGGTTGGCGCTCTTGTCGCCAATCATCCTCATCCCAAGTCTCTTCTACAGGGGTAGCCGTCTGAATGGGTTGAGCGATCGGAGTCCGAACGGGTATTCCAGTCCCCAACTGATTCTCTGGTTTAATGGCTGGCTGATAGTAAGTTTCCTCTCCTTCGCGCTCCCAAGGGGGTCTGCCAACACCCAAGCGCTCCAAAACGCCTACTGTCAGCTGGAGGAGACGCTCTTCAGCACCTTCAATCACGATCAACCGATTCGGACCACTGCTGACGATCTCGTCAATTGGCAACTCGTAGGTACTGAGAACCTGATCGGGAATTTGTGGCAAACCTAACGAAGCAATAATTAGGGAAGAAACTTTGGCATCTTCAATATTAAACTTGAATCCCCGAACCCGACCCAGCATTTCGCCCGTTTCAGTAATTACTTCACTGTTGATCAGGCGGCTGTAGGCATCAACGTCAATATCTTCAATAACGTCTTCGTCATCAACCAGGATAGCATCGCCCATTTGTCGCATACTGCTCAGGAGCATATAGCGCGGCATCCCGGCGACCGCCAGCAGGTTGTCTCGCAAGCCCAGCGCCACAACCTCCCATCGGTCAATGTCTACCAGTAGCTCCTTAACGACTCCCAAACGCTTGGCGTTATCAAGAGTAATTACTGGAGTGTTTAAAATATCGGAGCGTTGACGAATTACTTCAGTTGTCATTATGTCTTAAATCCCGATCGCGACTCCTAGTGGAATATCAATAAAATATTGAGCAGTAAATTCTGAAATTTTAATCTATCGAACGGCACTTTTGGGTGGTAATTTCAACCCTAAGACTTGAGTATACGCCCCTCTGGCTTGGGTAACGCCAATTGTGCGCTCGGAAGACTCAATCATCGGTCGTCGTAGACTTACAACAATAAACTGAGCAAGCATAGCCTGTTGTTTGATCATTCTAGCTAATCGCTCGACGTTTGCTCCATCAAGGAACATATCCACTTCGTCAAAAGCGTAAAACGGTGAAGGACGGTAGCGTTGGAGGGCAAAGATAAAGCTGAGGGCGGTGAGGGATTTTTCTCCCCCCGACATAGAAGCCAGACGCTGTACGGGTTTGCCTTTAGGGTGAGCCACTAGGTTAAGTCCACCGTTGAAGGGGTCTTCCGGGTCATCAAGTTGCAAGTAACCGTCGCCATCAGAGAGTTCGGCAAAGATCGTTTGGAAGTTTTGATTTATGGCATCAAAGGCTTCTTTGAAGGCTCTAAATCTCAAGGTTGTGAAGTTTTCTACTCGTAGCAGGAGTTCAGTGCGTTCCGCTTCTAGAGTCGCCAGTTTCTCAGACAGTTCAGACAAGCGAGTCGTCGTGCGATCATATTCTTCTAACGCCAACATATTAACGGGTTCCATTGCCTGAAGGCGTTTCTGACCGTTCCGTATTTCCTTTTGTAGTTGTTCGAGTTGAGCGGCGAATGAGTCAAATGTAATTAATTCAAAGCCACCTGAATCAGACGTGGGAGATTGTGGGTTTACAAGAACTGGAACTTCCGGCAAAGGGTCGGGTAACTCGGCTTGTTGGAGTTGGAGTTGAGCTTGTAGGGTAGTCAGTTCTTCACGCCTTGCTAACTGGGTTTCTTGAAGTTTTTGCAGTTGCCAAGACTGTTGTTGTTGTTGTAGGTGTCGTTCTCGCAAGTGTTGTTCAGAGCGATCGCGTTCTTGTTTGGCTTCCCCTAATTTCTGCTCCAACTGGGTTAACGAGGCTTGAGTTTGAGTAATTTGCTCCAACTTTGCCGCAAACTGGCTGCTAATTCCTGAAAGCTGTGCCTGCACCGACTGCTGTGTCGAGCGATCATCTTCTATCCGTCGATGTCCTTCTGTGATTTTCTCAAGCGCCCGCTGTTCTTGATTTTCCAAATCTTGGAGCTGTTTTTCGGATGCCCGCAGCGCTTGTTCGCACTCGCTCAACTTAACTTCCCAGCTTTTAATAATGCTCTGAATCTGTTGCCATTCACTAGGAGTTTGAGACTGTTCGAGTTCCGCTAGTTGTTGCCGGAGTTCGGCAAGTTGGGCTTCTTGAGTTGGTAACTCGGTATTGAGAATTTGCAGGCGTTCTTGAGCGGTGGCAAGTTCTTGGGTGTTTTTTGCCAGAAGCGATCGCACCTGTTCCTGCTGAACCGTCAAACTCTTAATCTCTTTGTGCAACTGTTCCAAGCGCAACTGTGTTTCAGAGCGTTTTGCCTTTGCCTCTGCCAGTTCTTTGGTCAGTTGTTTGGTCGATGCAGATGCTCGGTCGATCGATCCACCACAATGCTCTAAAATCCGTTCAATTTCCTGGAGGCGGTTTCTGAGAATAGCCACTTCAGCCGATTCAGCCGCATCGCTCGTACCAAAGTGTAACCCAGAACGCTGATTGCTACTACCTCCCGTCATCGCACCACTGCTTTCTAAAATTTCCCCTTCTAAGGTAACGATGCGATATTTACCTAGATAGGGACGGGCGGCATTAAGGCTTTCAAAGACGACCGTACTGCCGAAAACGTAGGCGAAAATATTTGCGTAACGGGGTTCGCAGTCAATTAAGTTAACGGCGTAGTCAATAAAACCGTTAGCATAGCGCAATGCCACTGTATCAGATAATCTGGGCGGCTGGATTTTGTTGAGGGGCAAGAATGTAGCTCGACCCGCACGTTTGTGTTTCAGCAACTCGATCCCAGCAGCAGCAACACCATCATCTTCAACCACCAAATTTCCCAAACGTCCACCCGCAGCCGTTTCCAGAGCTAACTGATAGCGGGGTTCAACTCGACCGAGTTGGGCAACTAATCCACAGAGTCCCGGTATTCCGGCTTGCAAGATAACCTTGGTAGCGTAAGTACCTTGGGCTTCTTGTTCGGCTTGAGCTTGGGCTTCTAGTTTATCGAGTTGGCGTTGTTTATCGCGTTGTTCGGATAGGAGTCGCGTTTGGGTTTGCTGCTGGATTTGTAGCTCTTGTTCTGTAGCTGTTAGGGATTGGGCGAGTGTTTGTACGCTGGCAGTAGAGGTTGTTAGTTGTGTCTCTAACTCTGCGGCTTGAGTTTGTTTCGTAGCAATTTCTGGCTCTAATGATTGTAAGAGCTGGGTTTGCTCTTCTAGTTGCTTACTTAACTGATTGTGCCGCTCTTTAGCTATCGCTTGCTCGGTGCGTTGCGGGTCAATGGTATGGAGTAAGGCTTCGATTTGTCGATTGAAGGCAGTTTGTTGCTGTACCCAGGCTTCGGAGGCAGAGGCGATCGCATTGGCTTGTTCCCGATGTCGATCCAGGGCAGCTTGCGCTTCGTCCCGTTCCTGGCGTCGAGTGGCAATTTCTTGGGTTTCGACAATCTGCTTCTGTTCTTTGAGCTGTTCTAGGGAATGGTTATGGTGTTGAATTTCCTCTTGTGTCTTTTTGAGGTGACGCTGAGTTTGTTGCAGTCTATCTTCGAGTTCCCGTTGCCGGAGCGAAAGCTGACGCCGTTCGGCTTCTTGGGTTGCCAGGGTTGAGGCTACTGCTAGTTGTTCTTCTTCTCCCAAGGCTTTGACGCGGGCATTAAGCTGGTCGAGTTCTGTAGTAGCTTGAGCGATTTGTGCCTCTAGTGCAGTTAGCTGGGAGGTTAGCTGGGTTTCTTCTCTGTCGCCTGCTTCGATTTGCTCTCGGAGTTTCCACTCTTGTTGTTGAAGCGATCGCCATTTTAGTACTAGTTCCCACTGTTGCTTTTCTTGGACTTCAGCGCGGAGTTTTTGGTATTTTTCAGCTTTGAGGCGGTCTTGGGAAAGGCGATCGCGTTGAGCAATCAGTTCTTTTTCAATAATTCGGCAGTCGTCCTCCCGCTCCTTCACTTGAGCTAGAGTTTCTCTAGTCTGAACAATTTTACGGTCAAACGCCGCCACACCCGCTAACTCATCAATAATCTCTCGACGTTCTCGCGAGTTCATGGAAATGATGCTGGTGACATCCCCTTGCAGCACTATGTTGTAGCCTTCTGGATAAACTCGCAGGCGGTTGAGCTGTTCGTGAAGTTCAGTTAGGTTACAAGGTTCCCCATTGATGTAGTAATTCGACGTGTAAGTCCCTTGCTGAGTCACCCGCAACCGTCGAGTCACACTCCATTCTGTCTGGCTCTTTCCCCCACCCTTAGTAAGGGGGGGTTGGGGGGAATCAGATTCTAAATGTGCCTGTTCCCCATTCTCTATTTCCTCATCGTCCTCTGAAAAGGCATCAGGTGCATCGGATAAATCAAACGTAGCGGTAACGCTAGCTTCAACAGTACCTCGACGCTCTTTGTCATGATTAACCAAATCGGGAAGGCGTTCTGCTCGCATTCCCTTAGAACTGGCAAGACCGAGGCAAAACAGCAGAGCATCTAGAATATTCGACTTACCTGACCCGTTTGGTCCGGAAACCACTGTAAATCCTGGCAGCAGGGGAATTGATGTCGTGCCGCCGAAGGATTTGAAATTGGTGAGTTCCACCCGCTTGATATGCACCATAGGCGCTCGGTGTACTGGCTTTTAATCCAGTGGTACAGATGTTCAGGGTAACAATTCTCAACAGGTTAGCACGGGCATTATCAAGATGAAAATGTCTTTATTCTTGGATATGATTCTAGTTCTCTCAAATTTCTTCAATACTCAAATTTTCTGGTCTTAACTCAATACTTCGTCTAAGACCATGCGCCTACTTTGAGTTCGTTAGGCTGAGAATGAACAGCAACAGTCGATGTTGTGTGGTCAGCGAAAATTGGCTTATCAGTATCGAGAACTTTCATCATTGTCATAAAGCTCTGTGCATCTAAATCCATAGTGCGTTCTCTTGCACCATCAAAATAGGTAAACCAAAAATGACCTTTTTTATCCTGCGGTCTCCATAATGCCTGATAGCTAGTAATCCGCTTCATCTGGTCGGGTTTGTTTCCATCAGGGATGGCTGCCATATTGCCTTGATATCCTTATCGGTTCTTCTCTACAAGTGTATACTTAGGGGTTTGAAGAAGGCGAGTCGAGTCCATATATAGCAAAGTGCTGAGTGCAGTTCGACAAGTCTTACCTTGAGCCTGTCGAAAGGCTCACTGTGAACTGAGTGAAAACATAGTAGTTTTGGGGTGCGAGGGCGATCAACACTCTCAAGAGCCTATATGACTACTGCTATAAGTAATCGGTTAGGCTCGTAACTCGAAAAAGCCATTGCCCCTACATTGGATATTTTGTTAATTGGGAAGTCTCTAAAAGACTAATGCTGGCACTTTTAATTAGGTCACCGGACTCATGCGGCTCAAGAAAGCCCGTAGGCGATCGCTTTTCGGTGAGTCAAGAACCTGTCGGGCGGGACCTTCTTCTGCCACCAGCCCTTTATGCATAAAGAATACCCGACTAGCGACCTCACGAGCAAACTGCATCTCGTGGGTAACCACTACCATTGTCATTCCTTCTTGTGCTAGTTGTTTCATGACTAGCAGTACTTCCCCTACTAATTCTGGATCGAGGGCACTAGTCGGCTCGTCGAATAGCATGATCTGAGGGTTCATGCACAAACTCCGAGCGATCGCAACCCGTTGCTTTTGTCCACCCGACAGCTGTTCGGGATAGGCATCAGCCTTCTCTGGCAAACCCACCTTTTCTAAATAGAATTGAGCCTGCTTCGCACTTTCTTCGCGAGCGCGCTTCAGCACCTGGCAAGGAGCCAGCATCAAGTTTTCCAGCACGCTCAAATGGGGAAACAGGTTGAACTGCTGAAACACCATACCCACCTGTGTACGCAATCGTCGCAATTGGGTCTGGCTGAGATTGGACGGCGACAAATCGATTCCATTCACGACCAAACGCCCAGCGTTAATTACTTCTAAGCGATTGAAGCAGCGCAACAGCGTACTCTTGCCACAGCCGGAGGAACCAATTACGGCGACTACCTCCCCTCGATTGATCGAGCCGCTAATGCCTTGCAATACCTTTAGAGAGCCAAAG
>DATNQT010000062.1:0-4120 GCA_036703885.1 Candidatus Sericytochromatia bacterium | reverse complement strand
CCAGTCATCAGCACAACTTTCGGTACAATGCCTTGTTGGTCGAGTTTTTCCTTCGCTTCATCCACGGCTTCACGAAAAGACTGCATCCAACTCTTGCCCTCCAGTTCGGGCAAAGGCTGGTTCAAAATCTCCTCCATCACTAGTCTGTTAACTTGGGGGATAAAGAAAATTTGTTCGTTGATTGACTCGAAGCCCCGTGCAAAGGATTGAGAATTGCTGTAAAGCTGTTCGTTAGAAAAGTAATCTTCCTTAGCTTTGCGGCAGGCGATTTCACAACGCGCTTGATGATGCGGGTAATCTTCAAATACTCGTTCCAGTAACTCCCTCTGCCCGTGGTTTGCAAGAGTTCGGGCAAAAATCGCCTTATCAATTAGGGAGGCTCCCAAAGCATTACGCCCGAAATCTAGGGGTATCTCGTGCAAGCTCTTGACCAAGGTAAAATCCGTAGTCGAAGAACCAATATCGACAAGCAGCACCGCCGATCTGAGTTTGTCGAAGTCAAGCTTCCCCGCTTCCTTCGCTTGCATGAAAGCTGCCCGCGACTCTGGTACAACACTCAGTAACGTAATACCCGCTTCCTTAAGTAGCTTTTGGTATTCCTCGCGATCGCTCACTGACCATCCTGAAGGACAGCCAACGTAAAATTGGCTAGTCTCTCCACCTTCAATCTGTTTACCTTCTTTTAAAAGGCGGTAGTAGGTTTCTAAGAAACTGCGGATAGTCTTCCTGTAATTTGGATCGTTATTTGGTTTTTCTTTAAAAGAGATTTTGAGCTGAGTAACGCCCGCTTGGATTAACGCTTGCTCTCCGACAAGATAGCCGAGTTCTGGATGCCAGCCAAGCGCCGTAATTTGAACCTTCTTATTATTAACCTCAAGCATCTCCGGAGACTCGATGCTCTCCACCCTCGCCTTAGCTACGGCGGTTTCACCGTGCCCCAGATCGAATCCAATTGTTTCTAAAACTTCCATACTCATAGTTTGCCCGCTCGCCCCAAGTGTAACTTTCCCAGTGGTTCCCCCTTTTAAGGCTATCTATTAGTCACCACTTTCTTCATGAGCGCTAAGAAGTACTTTTCGGACTAGAAGAGCCTGAAAAGTCTATGCTGGAACATCCTGATTCATTAAACTCAGGGGATAAGCCGAACAACAGCAACAAGCATGGAAAACTTTCCCCTGGACGCCCAACCCGATACTCAACAGGCGTCAGCGGCGTCTTCTCACTTGACGCCCTTCGATCGCACCATGATGCAGCGGTGTATTGAACTTGCTCGCCGCGCCCTCGGACGAACCACCCCAAATCCTCTGGTCGGTTCTGTAATTGTTCGGGATGGCGAGATTGTTGGGGAAGGGTTTCATCCAGGGGCGGGTCAACCTCATGCCGAAGTCTTTGCCCTACGCGAAGCGGGTGAAAAGGCTAGGGGAGCGACTATTTATGTAAATCTAGAGCCTTGCAATCACTACGGACGGACACCGCCCTGTTCGGAAGCGTTAGTGGCGGCGGGAGTGGGTAGGGTAGTGGTGGGCATGGTTGACCCCGATCCACGAGTATCCGGGGGCGGAATTGAGCGATTGCGATCGGCAGGAATTGAAGTTGTTGTAGGGGTTGAAGAAGCGGCTTGCCGTCAGCTTAACGAAGCCTTTATTCATCGCATTCTCTACAAGCGCCCGTTGGGGATTTTGAAGTATGCCATGACCTTAGATGGCAAAATTGCCACAATTAGCGGTCACAGCACCTGGGTAACGGGGAAAGAGGCGCGGACTCACGTCCATCAACTTCGGGCGGCTTGCGATGCGGTAGTGGTTGGCGGCAATACAGTACGCTTGGACAACCCTTACCTAACGAGTCATCATCCCGATGCCCATAACCCTCTGCGAATAGTAATGACTCGCACTCTCAACCTGCCAGCAGATGCCCATCTCTGGCAAATTACTGATGCCCCGACTTTGGTAATGACAGAGGTAGGAGCTAATCCGGATTTTCAACAGCAACTGATGAAAAGGGGAGTGGAGGTAGTGGAGTTGACGCCCCTAAACCCACAACAGGTGATGTTGTATTTATATGATCGACAGTTTTCTAGTGTGTTGTGGGAATGTGGCGGGATTTTGGCAGCAAGCGCAATTAGCGATCGCGCTGTGCAAAAAATCCTTGCTTTCATTGCTCCGAAAATCGTTGGAGGAAAGGTTGCACCTTCACCCGTAGGTGATTTGGGGTTGTCAGCCATGACGGATGCTCTCACCTTAGAAAATGTCAGTTGGCGTCAGCTAGGGTCAGATTATGTTGTGGAAGGCTATTTGCCTGGGGAAAATTATTAGTTGTTATATCGGTCAGACTGTTCGTGGTTGAGAGTTCATAGGGAAAGCAATGAACAATGAGCAATGAACAACGAACAAGGAACAATGAACGGGGAGACTACAAAGAGTAATGCTCGAAGTAACGATGTGGAGTCTGTTGATCGGGAATCTCGGTTGGCAGTCGGTAGTGGGGAGTGGATGGCTGCGCTGGCGAGAGAAGGCTACCAGTCAGCAACAGCACGAGGAGGAAGAAATTTTGACCTGTTTTGAATCAAGAGAAGACTCGGACGCGGACTCGGAAAAACTGTCGCAGGGCAAGACGACGGTTAACTCTCCTAGTCGTTCGTCACCAATGCCTTCAGACCCGCAGCTAGTTGGTTGGGAATTTAAAATTGTCCGCGCCAATCGCGACGTGTTTCGCGATCCTGATGTGTTGGAAAAGTTATGCCAAGAGGAGGCAACAGCAGGCTGGATTCTGTTAGAAAAACTCGATAACCGACGGGTAAGATTCAAGCGGCTGATTGCGTTACGCAATATTCTTGATGCAGAACAGCTTTCCTATGATCCGTATCGCAGCCATTACGGTTCATCATTTACGCCACTAACTTTCTTAGGTGCGATCGCCGCCGTAATGGTAATCCTCATCCCCTCATATTTCGCTTACACTTTTGTATCAAAGATTATTGCCCAGCCGCCGAAAAATCCACCTGTATCTCCTTCTGTTTATGAGCAGATACCGCCACAAACTTTCCCACCTGCTGAAAACTAATATCTTTGAATAAAAATATAAAACCCTAGCAATCACGCTAGGGTCAAAAGTTTAGAGAAACCAAAGAAAAAATGCTAACCAATAGAGATAACCGATAGACCGACAATCAATACTACCGAGTGGCTCCACAGCTATTACCCGCCGAATTTGCTGGGATAATGGCGTTTGTAAAGCTTCCAATATTTTTGACGATCGCATTGCTTATATTGACAGCAGCACCAGCAGGGGAAAGGGTTACTTTAGCGGTCTTTGCCTTGCTTATCTTATAGAAGGAACCTTGTCGGGCTGTAGAGCCAAGAGCAGTTATATTAGATAAATAATAACGAGAGTCTCTCCTGTTAAATAACCTTTCTATAGCCACTTTATTTTGCCGTACACCTCCGTTGTAAGAAAGCCCAAAAGGTGTTAAATTCCCTCGGTTAACAATAGAACCCGTAGAATCATCGGTGTAACTAAAAGAACTGCTAGTCAATTGCTCGGATACTGCTCCGTCCTTATAACTAAAATTGAATGTAGCGGCTTGGGCGCTTTGAGCAAAACTGGAAGCTACTAAACTCAAAACAGTGGTAGCCGCGATCGCAATTGATTTAGAAAAGGTATTAGACATTTGAAATCTTTTTGAGTGGTTGTCTACTACCACTATCAAGGCTTCATGTTTGCGATCGTGTTTGCGATAGTGTTTGCGCTTTCTACAAAAAAGCGCCGTTGTTCTTAAATTAAGTCATAACTCTCACAAGGTTTTGAACCAATCGACCAACCAATGACCAATGACTAGAGAATTTGAGACAGGAACTTGCGGGTGCGCTCTTCTTTAGGATTCTGGAAAAATTCTTTGGGTTGAGCTTCTTCCACCAAAACGCCACCGTCCATCAGCACAATTCGATCTGCCACCTCACGGGCGAAACCGACTTCATGGGTAACGACGACCATTGTCATCCCCGTCTGAGCTAGCGATCGCATTGTATCCAGCACTTCCCTTACCATCTCTGGGTCAAGAGCAGAGGTGGGTTCATCAAACAGCATAATCTTCGGTTGCATGGCTAGAGCACGAGCGATC
>DATNQT010000061.1:0-13060 GCA_036703885.1 Candidatus Sericytochromatia bacterium | reverse complement strand
ACATTGCCCGTATCAGAGAGGCTGTCACCAAAGACATACATTTGAGTAAAAGTCGCCGCCCAAGCTTTAAGTGGCGACAGAAAGGAGAACAGGACAAATCCTGTACTTAAGATTTGTTTTTTCATAGTAGTTTTACACCCTTAGTTGTGTTTATGAATATCGGCTCGGACAGATATAGCGGTTCGTGCAACCGCTCAGTTCTCCAACCTTTTCTCAGTATTGTGCCTAATTTAATCCACCCGTAGAGATATTTACTTATTCGTCACAGTATCTTTATGAATGACAACCTTAGTACTCATAGCCAATCAAGCTATTGATTATACAACACCTTTTTGAAATTACTGATTAGGAGTCGAAAGGGCTTGCTGTCCTTGGGGTGAAGTGGCATATCCCAGAAAGGCTTGAGCCTGGGGGCTGGGAGGTTGCTTGTAAGCGTAGTACAGCGTCCGTTGATACGGGTAATTAGCTGCTTCTGGAGTCAAGCCATCCACTGCAACTGCCCTCACCGTCTGTTGGTTTGCCACCTGAGCGAAAGTGGCATAACCGATACCATTGGTTCCTAACGCTCGCAGTAGGGGTGTAGTAGCATCTTGGGGTAGTGTCGTGATGTTGGGCGTTGTGCCAAAGTTTCCTCCCTTCAACACTAGTTCTTGAAATATCTGATGGGTGCCACTACCAGGTGGTCGGTTGATAACTTGGATTGGTCCTGCTTGTCCTCCCAGTTTTGACCAATCCGTAATCTGCCCTTGGAAAATCCCCGTAACTTCACTACTCTTTAATCCTTTCCGAAATGGATTTTTGTCCCCAACGACGATCGCAATGGCATCCTTAGTTACAGGTACAGCTGCCAAACCTTGAGATTGTTCCTGGGAGGTAAGGGGACGAGAGATGGCGGCGACATCCGCAGTACCCGATTGAAGTGCTTGAATCCCTTTTTCCGTTCCACCTGCGGCCGTATTAACCGTTGTTCCAGGAAATTGGGTTTGAAAGCCGTTTTTGAGCACTTGATTGATTTGTACCATGCTGGTCGCACCTTCAATTCTCACGCTTGTTCCACTGGGAACGCTCGCAGGAAGTGCGAAGGTTGAAGTAGGGACGCTCGGAGCTGATGGGGCGGATGGTGGTTGGGCGGGTGAATTGGGGCTTTGAGAGGTCTGGGGCTGATTTTGATTGTTATTATCGCCCTTATTTGCACCACCGCTATTAATGCCCGAACTACGGGTAAACCACCAAAAACCACCGCCTAATAAGGCAGCGGTAACAATAAGAGCTAGAAGCAGAACTGCCGTTTCGTTTTTTTGAGACATAGCACTAAGTTGAAATAGTTAGTATTCTCAGCCCTGAGTGAGGGTCGGTTTAGTTATATCTTGGTGCTTGTAGGTTAAATCTATGGAAAAGGCTGATAGTAACTACACAAGCGATCGCATTTATTTCTGGGAGATTGAATGATATGTTAACGGTCAGCGAATGCTTACAAAACCAGTTTTAGCAATCAATTGCTGACCTTGAGCCGTCAACAATAATTGAGCATAGGCTTCACCTGCTCGCTGATCGTCTTGACCGTTTTGTTTGACAATCACGAATAATCGGCGGGTAATCGGATATTGACCATTTTTAAAGGCATCGGCGTTCAACTGGTTGCGCTGACCCGGACATTGGGAGAGGGAAACAAACGGTTCTTTATAGGGAGAAACCAGTTCGTTCGCTTGACGCCCAATTGGCAGAGGTTTGACGGTGCATTGCGGTACTACTTCCGGTGCTGAAGCATAGTAGATACCACCTGGATTTGCTCCTAGTTTTCGCAGAGCTTCAGTCGTTGTAGAAATAAACTGGACGTTGGAACCAAACTCTCCACCTCCTAGGATATTTTCTACAAAGAATTCAATGGTGCCGCCTTCTTCTTTGCGCCGGGAGTAGGGGGTAATAGGGAGGTCGGAACCTCCGACTTCCTTCCAGTTGGTCAGCTTGCCTGTATAGATATCTTTGAGTTGGGCAATAGTTAGGCCAGGAATGTTGAGGTTTGGATTAACTGCGATCGCAATTCCATCAATAGCTACAGGTATCTCTTTGAGGGTAAAACCTCGTTGTGACGCCTGCTGGTATTCGTTTTGTTGAATTGATCGAGAGGACTGGGAAAACGCTAGCTGGTTGTTTAACAACATCTTAATGCCAGTGCCAGAACCGGGAGCCTCAGCTGCTGGAGATGTATAACGTAACTGGAATTGAGGCCAGACAGTTTGAATAGCTGGGTCTACTTCTTTTCGGATTGGTGCCCAAGTCGTGCTGCCACCATAGCTGAATAATCCGTTAGGAACATTTTGCACCTTAGCAAAACTTTCAACGCTGTTAGCTTGAGCGGGTGGTTTAGATTGATTTTGGGATACACCCCCCAAGTTGAAGCCAGATCCACGAGTAAACAACCAAAAACCGACACCTACCAAACCAAGAGTAATTAGGAGGGCTAAAACTAAAACTGTAGTTTCGTTTTTCTGGGACATAAATTGCTTGTAAGCACATACTCTCTCTTTTAGATCTCTTTCCCAGAATTAGCGAATCGGAACCAATCCTGCCTTTTGAGCGGCTACTAGTTTAGCATCGGTTTCACGAGCGTTTTCTTTGGGTGAACCACCGACGTTGATTTTAAAACTCTGAGCAAAGTACTAAAGACCACCGATTGCTAATACGCCCGTAATTACAAGCGCTAAGATCAGAACTATCGTTTCGCTTTTTTGAGACATAAACTACTGAGGACAGAGTTAATAGGTTTTTCTGTTTCGACCCCACCTCCCTATCCAAAAATTACTTATTAGATACTGGCACGAATTCATACCCAAAACTGGTACGCTTACCCGGCTGAATTGTTACTAACTGAACCGCGCGGTTACGATCGCCTGATGGCAAAAACTTAATTTCTCCAGAGGAACCCGTAGCAGAAAAGTCTGATGAGGATAAAGCTTGTTGAACCCCCGCGCGGCTTGGGTTGCGTTCAATCCCGGCAATTAACGCCTTGGTAGCATCATAAGCTAGTGCCGTGCGCCAGTTCACTTCTCCTCCCCAAAGCTGACTTGCGGCTTTAGGAAATGAAGACTGTGGATCTCCCAAGATATGCCAAGGGACGGCTAAAACCATCCCTACTGCCGAAGGACCGCCTATTTGTAACGTTTGCGGAGTGTAGGCATCATCTCCAGTCAAAAGTTTCAACCGATTGCGGTTGGCTGCCACCACCTGTAAAGCTTTATCAAGGGTAGGGGAATCAGGAGCTAACATCAAAACCTCAGCTCCCTGCTTAATCGCCTGTTCCACGCTATCACCAGCGTTAAAGGCATTGCTACCTAAGTCATATTCAGCTAATACTTTTCCGCCATCTCCGTAGAGAGCTGTGGTAAATTCTCCCTTAAGGGACTTACTGTAATTACTGCTGGAATTAAAAAACACAGCCGCTTTCTGTCGCTTGAGCTGTGTGAGCATATAACGGGAAAGGGCGTTTCCTGCAAAGCGATCGCTCGGTACGGTGCGAAAGATATAGTTGCCAAAACCCGAAAGCTGTACGGACGTACTCACGGGCGAAATCGCGACCAATTGTCCCGACTGATAGACTTTCCCAGCAGCAAGGCTAACATCGCTGGAAAAATGACCTACAACGCCTAAAACATCCGGATTTTTCACCAATACATTAGCAACTTGTTCCGCCACAGCTGGTTTATTGTCATCATTGGCAATTAGCACTTTTAAGGGAATACCCTTAATCCCACCCGCTTGGTTTACTTCATTTTGAGCCTGAGCAACGCCCCGCAGGATTTCTGTAGCAGAGTTTACATCAGAACCAATCGGAACAGCGGCTGCAATATTGTAGGATTTTTGGTTACCAATGCGAGCATTATTAAGGTAAATCAGACCTTCTGGGTCGTTGCGATTGGCAGCTTGTGCCTTTTCTAGCTGGGAAACGGCTTCAGAGTAATTGCTACGTGCGATCGCTTCTGTCGCCGCTCGTTTTTCCGGCGATGCGTTTGAGGCAATTAAAAGTTTGTCTCCTGCACTGATTCGCTCTTGAACGGGTTGATTAGAGCCCGTCGATTCACCTGAGGTGGTTGCTCCTGGACTACCCTGGTTTTCTGCTAAACGTCCCAAGTTGCCGCTACGGTTTGTAAACCAAAACACTCCAGCCGCCACTAGAGCAACGGTGACGATTAAAGAAAGTAACAGAACTGCGGTTTCGTTTTTTTGGGACATGAAGCGTTGACGGTAGTCGGGATAACTGCAAGTCTTCAAAGGAGGCGAGACAGTAGCAGATAAACCAGCCGGAAAAGCGCTGTAGCGGCGATTCCTCCCAGTCCTGCCAAAACAGATATTATGAGGGCATTCTCAATCGACAAACTACCCCGCAAGAAGAACAAAACAACTGCTGCGGTGATTCCCGCAATAATCAGCAAATCCTTGCCTTCAATAATGCGGCGGTATTGAGCGTAAGCTAGACCTCCCACAATCATGCCTAATAGTCCTATGCTAATTCCTGTTGTGCCCAGGAAGTGACTAAGGGCAATGAATAATAATCCCCCTTCAAATCCTGTAAAGGCTCCCCCTCCCAAAATTTCGATGAGCGAGGTAGGTTGTCTGGATAAGGATTGGGGGCTAGAGGTGACTGGTGGGTTAAATGGCGGTGTTATCGGAGGAGGACTAGGCGATTGAGTGACGGGCGGTACTGTTGCGGGAGGGACACTCACCTGAACGGGGGGCGGGAGAGTGACTGAAGGAGGTGGTGGGGGTTGTCGTCGAGAGCTGAGGGCGTCAAGAGCCTCCTGAGCGGACTGAAAGCGTTGATTGGGTGCTGATAATAGCATCCGGTCTAAGACATTTGCTAAGGTGTCGCTGACCTGAGCAGAATTTCTCCAGTTCCAGTTGTTGTTATAGGAGTCATACAACTCTCCTGCCTCTTTGCCCGTCAGCAAGGTAATCACCGTAACGGCAAGAGCGTACAAGTCGGTTGAAGGGTAGACTTGACCTCCACTCATTTGCTCTGGTGGTGCAAATCCCATTGAATAAATTCCGGTGGATCTCCCAGTGCCTCCCTCTGCTGGCTCTCCTTGCGTTACCTGCTTAACGGCCCCAAAATCCAACAGATACAGACGCCCCTTCTTGTCGCGCATGATGTTGGAGGGCTTAATATCTCTGTGAATTGAGCCATTTTCATGTACAAACTTCAGCACATTGAGGATTTCCTGCAGCACCTCTAGGGCTTGTGCTTCAGAGAACGGGCCGTTTCTCTGGAGTTCCTGCTCCAAGTCTTCTCCATCAATAAATTCTTGTACCAGGTAGAAAAATTGATCTTCCTTGCCGAATTGGATACTGGGAGTGATCAAGGGGAAGAAGGCAAACAAATCCGGAATTTGGGGGTGAGTACTGCCCAGTTGTTCTAAAACTTCTGCCTCTCGCTCAAATAAATCTTGGGCGATTTTTAGCTGTTGCGGGTTCAGGTCGCCTGAAGGCTGAAACTGTTTCACCACACACTGGCGCAGGGCTGGCGTGTAGCGATCGCGTGCTAGAAACGCAGCCCCAAAGCCTCCCTGACCCAGTAGCCTTGATGGTATGTAACGACCGACTAAGATTAACGGCATCCCACAAGCCGTACAGAATTTCTGCTGTGCCGTCTTGAGCGTAGCTTTGTCATCAAGATCGGGAAAATGGTTGTTAGGGCGAGGGCAACCGGGACGGGTGCAGTAAATTTCCATTTTAAGAAACCGTCGGGACTAAGAAGTAGGCTCTATATAAGCATTGAAAGGCACTCTAAAAGCAAGTCATTAATTTTTCTATTTCTCTTCTCACTTTAGCCTCGAAGCTCAAGACTTAACCCTCGATACCTCAGTCCCAAAAATAGTTGGGTTAACTGCCCCTTGTGTGAGAAGATGCTGCTTTCACAGTCTCCGATGCCAGTGCCAAGGGACCAACTTGAGTACCTTGCCATCCGTGGCAGGCAAACTCCGGCAAAATCTCCCGACTGAAGGCTTCAGCTGCCTTAGAGCGGTAACGATGGGGGTTGACGATGACAGACAACAACCGCTTGACGACTACGTCTTCTATTGGTGCGCGGTGAAGTACGCCCATTTGTAACTCTTTTTCGATCGCCGAAATTGAGACAAAGGATGCACCCAGCCCCGATTGCACGGCATTTTTAATTGCCTCAATCGAGTTGAGTTCCATTTCAACCTTCAGCCGTCTAGTATCAATCCCGCAGCGAGTTAGCACTTGGTCGATTACCTTGCGAATCGTGGATTGCGAGTCTAAGGCAATAAACTGCAACTTGTACAAATCTTCTTTTTGGATCGTGCCGATTTTTGATAATGGGTGAAAGACTGGCAAAATCAACGCCAACTCATCTTCAGCGTAAGGAACGATTTCTAGCGTCTCTTGTAAATCGGCAGGAACTTCGCCGCCGATGATTGCCAAATCGACTTGTCCGTTGGCAACGCCCCAAGCCGTGCGGCGGGTTGAGTGAACGTGCAGCTGCACGGCGACATCGGGATATCGCTGCCTAAATAAGCCAATCATGCGGGGCAATAGATACGTCCCTGTTGTCTGAGAAGCTCCGACAATCAGAGTGCCGCCTTGGAGATTTTGCAAATCTTCAATAGCGCGACAGGTTTCCTGACAAAGGGTGAGAATTTTTTCGCCGTAGTTTAGGAGGAGGTATCCTGCTTCTGTTAGTTGAGCGCGCCGTCCTCCTCGGTCAAATAAAGGTACATCTAATTGTCGCTCTAAGTTTTGAACCTGGAGGCTAACGGCGGGTTGTGACACGTACAAGCTATCAGCAGCACGTTTGAAACTACCCTCAGCTGCGATCGCTTTGAGAATTCGGAGTTGATCTAGTGTGAATGGAAGGTCAGACATAGGGCTAAACCTGAAGGAAAGGAGCAAAATTGGCAACCAACGATCGATGAAATTTGAGACAAGCGATGAATTGCCTCTATGAACGTGTAAGCCTCTGCTGACATCGACAGTAACATACCGAGGGAGCAAGTCCTCAGAATCCTTGCTAGCATGGAATGTTCCGCAATCGACTTTAAGTTCTATGGAGTTCTCTAATTGGCTGACTTCCAGCCACTTTGTGATGGCTGGGTTGCTGTTGGGGTTTGCGATCGCTCACAGTGGTTTAGCCGCACTCCGACCTTGGGGCGAACGCCGTATTGGAGCGAGGCTCTATCGCGTTTTGTTTGCTCTGGTTAGTCTCCCCTTAGCTGTCGTTCTAATCATTTACTTTTTCAATCATCGCTATGATGGCTTGCAGTTGTGGCAGGTTCAGGGGACTTCCGGGATTCAAACCGTTGTTTGGGTTCTTTCAGCGATTTCTTTTCTTTTTCTTTATCCGGCTACGTTTAACTTATTGGAGATCGCCGCTATCCAAAAGCCAGAAGTTCACCTCTTCGAGACTGGCATCATTCGCATCACCCGACATCCCCAAATGGTGGGACAGATAATTTGGTGTATCGCCCACACGCTTTGGGTTGGTACGACCTTCACCCTTCTTACGTCCGTTGGATTAGTCCTGCACCATCTTTTTGCGGTGTGGCATGGCGATAGACGGCTTTTAGCACGCTATGGCGAGGCATTTGAGGCAGCGAAAGCTCGCACCTCTATTATTCCCTTTTTGGCGATCTTCCAAGGACGACAAACCCTAAAATGGGAAGAGTTTCTTCGTCCGGCTTACCTGGGCGTCATCGGTTTTATCTTGCTGCTGTGGTGGGCACATCCTCTGTTAATCCAAGCAACCGGAAGCGTTAATTTGTAATGCACATAATACAAGCTTGATTTTGAGCTGTAATACAGGTAATACAAGGATTTTCTTGAAATCGCTTGCTCAGATGATCCCAATTGGATGTAGCATGATCCCAAACAATTGTAAAAAACGTATATATTTCGAGGGAACATGGTGTTGTCTCTAAACGATCGCACTTTCAGACAAGAAGTTTTAGAATCTGCTGGACCGGTTCTAGTCGATTTCTGGGCACCTTGGTGCGGACTGTGTCGCATCATCCATCCGCTAGTTCAGGAATTTCAGTCGGACTGGTGCGAACCGGTTAAATTAGCGCGGGTTAACGCTGATGACAATCTGAAGCTAGCTACCACCTATCGAATCAAGTCCTTACCAACATTGCTCTTGTTTGAGAGAGGTCAGTTAGTTTATCGATTGGAAGGCTTCAACGGGAGAGACGATTTGAGAAGGGCACTCGAAAAACTCATGGTAAATTCCCTGCCTAGGTCGGCTTAGTTATTAAACTCTAGGGCGCTAGCTCTGCTAGTGAAGGAGAAGGTGCTGTAGGGGAAGAAAAACCTGCAATAAGTTCCAACTTTGCTCTCTAGAGCAAAGCACACTATTAGCTGCATAGCTTTTATCCACCTATAACCATCGGTAGAAACAATCTACCGATGGTTTTTGTAATTTGTAGGTGTTTTAACGTCCTTCTGTGAAACTAAATAGACTTTTGTTCACTAGGTATATTTCTTAAGTGTTAACGTTTTGCCAGAATAGTAACGAAATCTAAAGTAGGCTGTCTTCAATGGAACCGCTTTATCAGTATGCCTGGCTGATTCCAGTTTTACCCCTAGCTGGGGCAATGTTGGTGGGCTTAGGACTAATCTCGTTTAACACGGCAACTAATCGTCTACGACAGTTAAATGCGGTGTTGATTGTCTCCCTCCTGGGTGCTTCAATGGGTCTATCCTTGGCTTTGCTCTGGAGTCAAATCCACGGACACGAGACTTTTACACGCACCTTTGAGTGGGCGGCTGCTGGAAATTTTCACCTGAGGATGGGCTACACCATCGACCATTTAACGGCTCTGATGTTGGTAATCGTGACAACAGTAGCCTTTTTGGTGATGATTTACACAGATGGCTACATGGCTCACGATCCGGGTTATGTGCGTTTTTACGCTTATTTGAGTCTGTTTAGCTCATCAATGTTGGGTCTGGTGGTCAGTCCTAACTTGGTGCAGATTTATATTTTCTGGGAATTGGTGGGTATGTGTTCGTACCTGCTGGTTGGATTTTGGTATGACCGCAAGGCAGCAGCGGATGCTTGTCAGAAAGCGTTCGTCGTTAACCGTGTGGGTGACTTTGGTCTGTTGTTGGGAATTTTGGGGCTTTACTGGGCAACTGGTAGCTTCGAGTTTGAGGTGATTGGTGCCCACCTGAGAGCCTTTGTTGAATCGGGTTACTTGAGTGCAGGTTTAGCTGCACTGTTTGCAGTTTTAGTATTTTTAGGTCCTGTAGCGAAATCAGCGCAATTTCCCCTCCATGTCTGGCTACCCGATGCGATGGAAGGTCCAACTCCCATCTCCGCATTGATTCACGCGGCGACGATGGTGGCAGCTGGGGTATTTTTGATTGCGCGGATGTACCCAGTGTTTGACGGCATTCCCTTAGTCATGAATGTCATCGCTTGGACGGGGGCATTTACAGCATTTTTGGGAGCCTCGATCGCCATTACTCAAAATGACATCAAGAAAGGTCTAGCCTATTCCACAATTTCCCAACTGGGTTACATGGTGATGGCAATGGGTATTGGGGCTTATACGGCGGGTTTATTCCACCTGATGACCCATGCTTACTTCAAAGCAATGCTCTTCCTTGGTTCGGGTTCGGTAATTCACGGCATGGAAGCCGTTGTCGGTCACGACCCAGCTTTGGCGCAGGATATGCGGATGATGGGAGGATTGCGTAAATTTATGCCGATTACTTCCCTGACATTTTTGATTGGTACTCTAGCAATTTCCGGAATTCCGCCCTTTGCTGGTTTTTGGTCGAAAGATGAAATCCTAGGAAGTGCTTTTGGAGCAAATCCCGCACTGTGGCTGATTGGTTGGTCAACCGCAGGCTTAACGGCGTTTTATATGTTCCGGATGTATTTCTTAACGTTTGAGGGAGAATTTCGGGGTAAGAACGCACAAATCCAACATCAGCTTTTAGAAGCAGCTGGAAGACCTGTCCCAGCTTTTGGTCCTGGTGCAATGGATACCAGAGAATTGGCACACGAGACAGACCACGAACACGATCCTGGTCATCACAGTGAGTTGCCTCACGAATCGCCGTTGAGCATGATACTACCGTTGCTATTGCTGGCAGTACCGTCAACGTTGATTGGTTTGGTGGGGATGCCATTTGATAACTACTTCGAGGAGTTTATCCACCCAGCTGGGGAAAGCTTGGCCGAAGTCGTGGCAGAGGCGGAGTCGTTTAATTTGACGGAATTTCTGATCATGGGTGGTAATTCCGTGGGGATTGCTTTGATTGGGATTACTCTGGCTTCTCTGATGTACTTGAGAGGCAAGATCGACAGAGGAGCGATCGCAGATAAAATTAGACCCCTGTATGAGTTTTCCCTCAATAAGTGGTACATCGATGACATTTATCACAAGGTCTTTGTCATGGGACTGCGCCGCATCGCACGGCAGATTATGGAAGTAGACTACCGAGTGGTCGATGGTGCAGTTAACTTAACGGGCTTTTTCACCTTGGTTAGTGGTGAAGGGCTGAAATACCTGGAAAATGGTCGCGCCCAATTCTATGCTCTGATTGTATTTGGAGCGGTACTAGGTTTAGTGGTTTTCTCTGGTCTGTCCTAAAAAGAAGTTGTTAGTCATTAGTTTTTGAGCGATAACTAATAACTAATGACTCGACAACAACTCCGAAGCCCTTGATGAGTGACTACTTCTAGTACCATTTCTCTTGATTACTGCTCGTAAATAGGTGTGAACGGTTAACCGTTAACAGATGCGCGAGTGAGTTGGTATAACAACGAACAACTAACGACAGGAAATGAACCTTACAGAATTTCCCTGGTTAACGACAATTATTCTGTTTCCCATCCTGGCATCGCTGTTTATCCCGCTGTTGCCGGACAAGAATGGCGTTTGGGAACGTTGGTATGCCTTAATCATTGGGCTGATAGATTTTGCTCTGATTGTTTATGCCTTCGGAAGTCAGTATGACTTTTCCAATCCAGGGCTACAACTGGTAGAGAAATACTCCTGGATACCTCAGCTGGACTTGAATTGGTCAGTAGGCGTTGATGGTATAGCGATGCCCTTGGTATTGCTCACAGGCTTTATGACAACGCTGGCGACATTGGCAGCTTGGCCGGTGACGTTCAAGCCTAAGCTGTTTTACTTCCTGATGTTGGTCATGTACGGCGGACAGATTGCTGTATTTGCCGTCCAGGATATGCTGTTGTTCTTCCTAGTATGGGAACTGGAGTTGATTCCGGTTTACCTGATGTTGTCGATTTGGGGCGGCAAAAAGCGCCTCTATGCGGCAACGAAGTTTATTCTGTACACGGCAGGGGGTTCGCTGTTTATTTTGGTCGCGGGTTTGGCAATGGCGTTTTACGGGGATACCGTAACGTTTGATATGCAGACGCTTGCTGCCAAAGACTACGCCCTGAACTTTGAACTCCTTCTCTACGCTGCCTTCCTGATTGCCTACGGTGTCAAACTCCCGATTTTCCCGTTACATACCTGGCTGCCTGATGCACACGGGGAGGCGACTGCACCAGTGCATATGTTGCTGGCAGGAATTCTGCTGAAGATGGGCGGTTATGCCCTAATTCGGATGAATGCGGGAATGTTGCCGGATGCCCATGCGGTTTTTGCTCCAGTTTTGGTGATTCTGGGGGTTGTTAATATTGTTTACGCGGCATTGACATCTTTTGCCCAGCGCAATCTAAAACGCAAAATTGCTTATTCCTCAATTTCACACATGGGATTTGTGTTGATTGGGATTGGCTCGTTTACCGAATTGGGATTAAGTGGTGCTGTGCTGCAAATGGTGTCCCACGGTTTGATTGGGGCAAGTCTGTTCTTCCTTGTGGGTGCTACTTATGACCGGACACATACCTTAATGTTGGATGAAATGGGTGGTGTTGGTCAGAAGATGAAGAAACTTTTTGCAATGTGGACGACTTGTTCTTTTGCTTCTTTGGCGCTACCAGGAATGAGTGGATTTGTGGCAGAGCTAATGGTATTTATCGGCTTTGCTACCAGTGATGCCTACAGCTCTACCTTTAAGGTAATCGTAGTGTTTCTGGCAGCGGTTGGGGTGATTCTGACTCCGATTTATCTCCTGTCTAATCTCAGGGAGATTTTCTACGGTCCAGAGAACAAGGAACTGACTTCTCACGAAGTTTTACAGGATGCCGAACCACGAGAGATATTTATTGTCGCCTGTCTGCTAGTACCGATGATTGGTATTGGCTTGTATCCTAAGATGCTGACTCAAATCTACAATGCGACGACGGAGAATCTAACGGCACGGCTGCGCGACTCGGTACCGAGTCTGGCTCAACCCGCTGTAGCAAAGGCGGCTATGTCAGGTGTGTCTATGCAAGCACCTGTAATTGGTGTTAGCAAATCGCCTACGAAGGTAATTCCCTAAGACTTTAGGTTCCAACTTCATTTTTTAAAAATAGGATTGGTATATTGCCAGTCCTATTTTGTTTTTGAAGCAAGAGTTTTCTTGAGCTAATGATTGTTGTCTGTCTTCCTTATCCTAAAAAGAGTCATTGAAAACGCGATCGCCTCTCTTCACTTAGAGACTATTTGGATCGATATTCAATTCCCGCAATTTCGCCGCTAATCGCTCGGCACGTTGGGCTTCTTGTTCGGCACGTTGGGCTTCTTGTTCGGCACGTTGAGCTTCTTGTTCGGCACGTTGGGCTTCTTGTTCGGCACGTTGAGCTTGTAATTCCCTCTGTTCCTCCAATTCCAAATAGGAGAGAAACCTTTGCCCATCGGGTCTATATAACTCTAACCCTTCTTCTGTCAATTCAAACCGCACTCCTAAGCGAAGACTTACCCAGCCTGACATCGGTTCGATTACTTCTAAAAGCCCCTCAATTCGTTGCCAACCGCTCAATTCTTTCTTGTCTGGATCGTAGAGGTAATACTCGTCTACTCCGTAGCGATTATAAAATGCCACTTTTTTATCCATCTTTGTCTGACTGTCGCTGAAGGAGCGGATTTCAAAAACGACTTGTGGGGGAATATTATTCTCTTGCCATTGTAAGTATGAA